>CALGGQ010000246.1 GCA_937915775.1 uncultured Clostridia bacterium
GGAGATTTCAATATGTACAGGATAAGGAAATATCAGCCGTCTGACAGGGAGCGGCTGCGCTATATTGCAAAGCAAACGGCGTGGAAGAGCTATCAAAAAAATGAGAAGAAAGCCGAAACCGTTGCGATAATGTATAACGACTACTTCACAAAATATGAAAGCGAAAACATTTTCGTTGCGGTTGACGATCAAGATATCCCCGTCGGCTATGTGATTTGCAGTACGGATTATGAAAAGTTCTTTCAAAAAAACAGCGAGGAGTTTTTGCCGCAGGCGATGCAGCTATACCGTCCGATTAAATTCGTACACATAGGACTTATGCACGCGCTTAATTCAATAAAGCTGCCTGAGCGCAGAGTTCATTTTCACATTGATTTACTGCCCGAAGCGCAAAGGCAGGGGCTTGGAACGGGCATGCTTGACGCTCTTTGTCAGCATCTATATGAAAACGGCATTGAATACCTTGCCGCCTGCGGCGTAAACCGTTATGCAGGCAGCTACAAGTTTTACAAAAAATACGGTTTCGTTACCTACCGCAATCATCCTTTCGGCACGGCAACGCTCGGAATTCATACAAGGAGGAAGGCAAATGGCTAAATATTCATATAAGCAAATGGAGCAGAGAAAACTCGACGGCAAATTATTTACAGATACGCCGAGGGCATTAGTAAAGGCAACGCTGATTAAGCTTTTAGTCGGTTGGTTTAATCGCTCCTGGGCTATAAATATCCCCAAGCGGTTTATCCTTGAAAAGTTAATATTTAAAAAGTTCGGTATATCGTGGATTGAGCCGCCGTTTAATGTATGCGTCGGCAAAAATACGAGCATCGGAAACGGGTGCTATTTCAATTTCAACACAACCTTTGTTGATGACGGAAGCATCACAATCGGCGACAACGTTTTGTTCGGTCCTAACGTAACGGTAATTACCACAGGACACCCCGTTCATCCCGAGCTACGCGACAAAGGCGCGGCTATGTACTGCGCGCCCGTTACGATTAAAGACGGCGCGTGGATTTGCAGCAACGCCGTCATTCTTCCGGGCGTAACGATTGGGGAGAACAGCGTAATCGCCGCAGGCTCGGTTGTTACAAAGGATATCCCCGACAACGTAATTGCTATGGGCAATCCCTGCAAGGTTAAAAGAGAGATAAACGATAACGACAAAGAATTCTATTACAAGGATATAAGTATTGAATACGGCAAACTATAAGAAAATGGGCAAGGAATGATTTCTTACTCCTTGCCATTGTTTATTCTGCGATTATGCTATCCCTTGCAAGTTAGTTTAATAAGTCTTATAGTACTATTTTGCCAAATTATAGCTTGTGTTCAATCTGCCGATAATTTCATTTGTGGAAACAGAATCGTCAAGAATGATTGTGTACCAGCTTTTTTTATTCATATGCCAGCCCGGAAAAAATCTGATGTTATCAACTATATCGGGTATTTCTTCCTTATCAGCTCTAAGGTCAATTATTTCAACAACTTCATCGCTGTCCAGTCCAAGCTTTCTTCTTGAAACCGTTAACACGGCGGCATACCATTTTTGATTATCCTTTCTTCTCCACACTGCATTGTCGGGAAATTTTTGCCACAGATATTCAAGTTCGTCAGTATAGGTATTTCTGACATATTGAATAAGCTCGTTTGCCTGTCTGCTTTTAAACACATCTGCTTCAGTACAACGGTCCTGAATGCTTTGCAGGATTCTTTCATATTCTGCCTTTATCCCTCCTATGAAGGATCCCGTTGCGTCAGGAACAAGGTGCAATATGAATTCATCGTTGCTCGATAAATCTGTTACTTTGGTGTTTATAGTGTTTTCATTTAACACAACGAGCTTTAACTCAAACTGATTTTCTGCAATCGGCGTTTTGTATTCCAACAATCCGTTTGATTCCGTAAAACCATATGAGATTAGTTTATCCGGTATTATTTTTCTTCGTAAAAACTGATATTCTGCCATTTAAGTCCTCAAGTCTTATTAATTGTAGTGCTGTTTCCGTTTATCTCAATATTATATAATTGGTTTCCAACCTTAAAGTCTTTCAAACTAATTTTGCTGATTTCTTTGGGAAGATTCGGGTTAATCGATATTTCACCTTTTGCGGCGTTGACGGATACACCCATTAAGCCCTCAATAACCTGCGATATGAGGGTGAAAGAGATTTCGGGATAATCGCCGTTTTTGCCCTGCGTGGCTCTTTCGTGCGGCAAATCTTTTTGAGATATCATATACTTCATAAAATGCCACGCACGCTCGGGCTGATGATTTGCAAAGAACAAATCGGGAAGATAAGTAAGGCTTTCAATATTATCCTCTCTTGTTTTTATATCACTCTCTTTTTCAAAAACGTAATCAAGCAGCTTATGATTGCGCTCGCCCTCATAGGCGAGTTTTTTTAACGGAATAAAAATCAGCGACGCGCCGCCGTGAATTTCGCTGCCCTTTTTCAGCCACTCATAGTGCTTTTTGCCGTGAGCGTCAATTGCATAGGCAAATTTATCGCTGCCCTCTACGACGCTCCAGTCGTTATTGAAATATTCCTTTACCGCTTCGGCTCGGTTAAGCTGCTTTTCTGCCTCATCCGAGTTGCCTCTTAAATTCAGAATATTTGAATATGCAAGTATCGCCTGATACATAGCGGCTATACTATCGCCCGCCTCGGCTGCATGAAAGCCGCGTTCGTTATAGGTTGCGGTGATTTTAAATATATCGCCAAAGCCCTCGGGGATACCGTTCTTTTCGGGCAGAACCGCACCGTCAAGACGGTCAATAAAATCGGTCATAATATGAGTAATAAAGTTAAATATTACTTCATCCTTAATATATCTTTCATCACCTGTCCAAAGATAGAGCTTATATACCGTTTCAACCAGTTCAAACTGTGCGGTAATTTCACGCACGAAGCGGTTATCATTCGGCGTATCCATATAATAAATACTGCCGTCAAAGTTGAATGCCCAAGGCGCAAACCAACCCGTTTTCTCACTCGCATTACTGACGAAAGTATAAAGCATATTGAAGTTTTCTTTATCAAGCCCAACAAGGTGCGCGCCGACTGCCTGATGTACGAAATCACGGATATAAAAGGCGGTGCGGTCATAGTAGCCCGCCCAGTAGGACGGCTTGTATGCTTTCGGCTTTGCCCACAGCGCCGTTGGCTTTTTCAGCACAACGCCCTCAGGACCGTACCACTTGCCGCCGTCGCCTCTGTTTACGTCACCCGTTTTGCTCGTTACAACAAACTCCTTCGTCTTATTAACCGCCCATTCAAAGGCGTTTTGTAATAACTCGTTATTGCTTTCAAGTTTCATAAATTTTATCTGCAAAGAACAATGTTTATATTTTCACTGTTGCCGTGTACTGCATAATCGGTAATTTTTCCGTTTTTCCATTTGATATCAACGGTAACGCCGCCACGTGCGGCAAGCCCTTTAACGTAGCCGTTTTTCCATTGATCCGGCAGAGCGGGTAGCAAATAAATATTACTACCGTCCGACTGCAAAAGCATTTCACACATACCGCTCACTACGCCGAAATTGCCGTCAATTTGAAACGGCGGATGCGCATCAAAAAGATTAGGATAAACGCCACCCTTACGGTAATTAACAGACTTCGGGCTGACAAGCGTAAGAAGTTTATCAATAAGTGAGAGCGCACGGTTGCCGTCAAGCAGTCTTGCCCAGAAATTCACCTTCCACGCAAGGCTCCAACCCGTGCCGTCATCTCCCCTTATTTCAAGCGTTTTTCTGCAGGCATTGAACAGCTCCGTTTGCTCCTTAGTAATCAGCCCTGCAGGGTGAAGCGCATACAGGTGCGATACATGGCGGTGGTGAATATCGGTTTCCATCAGCGGCTCGTTCCATTCAAGAATTGCCTCGTTTTCACCTATTACGAGAGGTTTCATTTTCAAAATACTCTCGCAAATTTGATTATAAAAAGTATCCTTTATCTCAAGCGTTTCACAGCATTTTTTGCAGTTAATAAACAAATCCAAAACGATGCTGTTTATCATAGCACTGCTTTTTGCAAGAGACGCAGAACCGTTTTCATACTTAAACGTGTTTTCAGGCGAGGTTGCGGGGCAGATAATCAAACTGCCGTCGCCGTCCTCGGTTAATATATCAAGATAAAACTGCGCCGCCTTTTTCATAAGCGGATATGCCGTTTTTTCAAGATATTCCAAATCAAGCGTATATTCATAAAGCTCATAGAGACTTCGGCAAAGCCAGCCGGAAGCGCCGTTCCAGTAGCCCCAGCTTGCGCTGCCCTGTACGGGGGCGGTATATCCCCATATATCCGCATTGTGATGCACGACAAAGCCGCCGGCGTGATAAAACTCCTTGGCAGTAGCTTCGCCCGAAACGGCAAGCGTTTTTATTAATGCAACAAGCGGCTGCATCAGCTCGGGCATATTACAAGGAAGGGCGCACCAGTAATTCATCTGGGTATT
>CALGGQ010000247.1 GCA_937915775.1 uncultured Clostridia bacterium
TCGTGGCTCCCAAGGCTCTGCAACCCAACAAGGAACTCATCGACACCTGCAAGAAGATCGCCAAGGAAACCGGCGCCAAGGTATTGGTTTACCGCTTTCCGAATGTGTTCGGCAAATGGTGCAGACCGAATTACAACAGCGCGGTGGCAACGTTTTGTCATAACATTGCAAACGACCTGCCGATTCAGATAAATGACAGGAATACAAGGCTGCTGCTTGTCTATATTGACGATTTAGTGGATGAGCTTGTCAGAGCGCTGTCAGGCAGAGAGAACAGGGAAGGCGAGCTTTGTTTCGTTCCTGTTATTCACAGTGCAACGCTTGGTGAGATAACGGATTTGTTGTATCGGTTCCATGCGTATCCCAATACGCTGATGATGCCGAGTATCCCTGACGGCTCCTTTGAAAAGAAGCTGTATTCCACCTATCTTTCCTATCAGCCAAAGGACAAACTGACTGTTGAACTGCAGATGAAGACCGATGAAAGAGGCTCCTTTACGGAATTGATGCATACGCCCTCGAACGGGCAGTTCAGTGTAAATGTGACCAAGCCCGGTATCACCAAAGGGCAGCACTGGCATCATACCAAGTGGGAATTCTTTATTGTTGTTTCCGGCAGGGCGCTGATTCAGCAGCGAAAAATCGGAACGGACGAGGTCATCAATACAGAGGTCAGCGACAAAAAAATAGAAGCAGTCTATATGCTTCCCGGTTATACGCATAATATTATCAATTTGAGTGATACGGACGATTTGGTAACACTGATGTGGGCGAATGAAAACTTTGATACCCATCATCCCGATACCTTTTTTGAACCCGTGGAGTAGCTATGAGCGAACAGGAAAAGAGAGAATTTGAATTAACGGAATATGAACTGCTTGAGGAGGAAGAAGCGGTTGCTGAGACGGAGGAACAAACCGAGGAGGGTGACACGACTGGTGAACATCATCACCATCACCATCACCGCCATCACAGCAAGGCATATTATAAGTTCCGAAGGAAAAAACATAAAATTAAAAAAGTGTTTAAGAAGCATAAATATCTTCTTCCGATTCTTTGTATTGTTTTGGGGACTGCACTCGCTGTAACCGTTATTGTTTCAGTCAATTTGCAAAAAGAAAAGAACAACACTTCTGCTATTGTCACTGAAAATGTCAGCAATCAGGATGCCAATAATGACAATTATGTCAGCGTCGTTTTTCCATCTTACCACGAGCCGCTTCTGTTAGTGGATAAGCTGGTAACGGATTATGTAAATGACAGTTCGGTGCCGATTTTGTGCGATATGATCAGCGGATATGATGAAACTGTACGGCTTGATGCTGAGCAGCGAGTGACGCTTTCTTTTAAAATTCCAAACCGAGGCGGAAACAGTCTGACAGAGGCTACTGTTGAAGTGGCGGATAATGCCCAGTTCAATGACGCTCAGATTTATGATGTGACGAATTCCGGAGGCAGTGCAGAATTAAAGTTTCTCCTGCCGGAAACGGTGTATTACTACCGCTTTTCGGTAGAATTATCCAACGGGCAGCATATCACCTCGGACGGGAGCTTTGAAACAGCGGCGTCGCCGAGAATTTTGTCGCTTGATGGCGTGCGGAATTGCCGTGATATCGGCGGCTGGCGCACAAATGACGGCAAAAAAATCAAATACGGCTTGCTTTACAGGGGAACGGAAATCGATGGTGCCAATGATAAAGGCATGAAGATTACCGATTTGGGTGTGGCAGAAGCGCACCAGTATCTCGGCATTGTTTCTGATTTTGACCTCAGAGGTCTTACCGTGGATAATATTGCTGCGGACAGTGCTTTTGGCGCGACTACGAAACACTATGTGTTTGATGCTTATGAGTATGTGGCAGTGTTAAAACCGTTTTCTTCCGACTATGTTCAAAAGCTGTTTTCTCTGTTAGCTGATTCCGAAAACTATCCCGTTTATATGCATTGCTCGCTCGGACATGACAGAACAGGAACTGCCTGCTATCTGCTGGAAGCGCTTCTCGGTGTATCCGATGAGGATTTGATTCGTGATTATGAGCTCTCGGTACTATATTTTAGAACGCTGAATCCGAGAGAACTGGACGGAGATTTTCTTGCCTTTATGCAGGAATTAAGCAAGGTCAGCGGTTCAACAACGCAGCAGAAGACGGAAAACTATCTGCTCTCCTGCGGCGTTACAGAGCAGCAGATACAGCAAATTAAAGACATATTTTTAGAGTGAAATTATGATGCGTGATTTTTCTGAGATACAATTCAAAAATGACGGACGGCTGAAGCTGCTGATTGTGGTCGGCACACGGCCGGAGATTATCCGTCTTTCCGAGGTCATCAAAAAATGCAGACAGTACTTTGACTGTCTGCTGGCGCATACCGGTCAGAACTATGATTACAATCTGAACGGCGTCTTTTTTGAGGATTTAGAGCTGGCAGCGCCGGAGGTGTATCTGGAGTGCGTCGGTGAGCATCTGGGCGAAACCGTCGGCAATATCATCAGCAGCTCGTATGCGCTGATGTGCGCCGTTCAGCCGGATGCGCTGCTGGTGCTGGGTGATACCAATTCCTGTCTTTGTGCCATTGCTGCCAAACGGCTTCATATCCCGATTTTCCACATGGAAGCGGGTAATCGCTGTAAGGATGAATGTCTTCCTGAGGAAACGAATCGGCGCATTGTAGATATTATTTCCGATGTGAACTTAGCCTATTCCGAGCAGGCAAGGGCTTACCTTCACGAGTGCGGACTGCCTAAGGAGCGCTGTTTTGTTACCGGCTCACCGATGGCGGAGGTGCTGCACGCACATCTTGAAAAAATTAAAGCCTCCGATATTCTGGAACGACTGGAGCTGCAGCCAAAGCAGTATATTCTGCTGTCTGCTCACAGGGAAGAGAATATTGATAACGAGGATAATTTTATCAACCTGTTTACCTCCGTTAACCATATTGCCGAAACGTATCAGATGCCGGTGCTCTATTCCTGCCATCCGCGTTCGCAGAAATTTCTTGCACAGCGCGGTTTCAAGCTGCATGAGCTTGTCAGAGTGCATGAGCCGCTTGGCTTTATTGATTATAATAAGTTACAGTATGAGGCGTTCTGTGTGATTAGCGACAGCGGCACGCTGCCGGAGGAGAGCAGCTTTTATACCTCCGTTGGCAAGGCGTTTCCTGCTGTCTGTATCCGTACCTCAACTGAGCGACCGGAAGCGCTGGAAAAAGGCGATTTCGTCATTGCCGGTATTGATAAGGGCGGTGTAGAACAGGCGGTAGCCACGGCAGTTGCCATGGTGAAAAACGGCGACAACGGAATTCCTGTTCCGTGCTACACCGAGCCGGTTGCCGATAAGGTTGTCAAAATCATACAGAGTTATACCACTATCGTCAACAAAATGGTTTGGCGCAAAAAGTAAAAAGATGTCGGCAGATAATTCTACCGACATCTTTTTTATTATATCACATTATAATAGCTATTACAATACTTTTATTATACAAAAATTCAGCCTATAATGAAGTTAGAGGATAGTAACTATCCTACTTTCCAAACCTAAGGAGGTATCGTTATGATTAACATTACTGCAAGGGGATTTGAACTGAAGCAGGGCGCGCGTGACGGCATTGAAAAGGAGCTGAAGCGTATTGAAAAGATGCTGCCGGAGAACGCCGCCTTCGATGTTACACTGAAAAAAGAGAAGGAGGGTTACAGCTGCGCCATTACTGTCAAGCATTTCGGCTCCTTTATCAGAGGTGAAGCCTTTGAAGGCAGAATAGAACCGGCGATTGATGCGGCAGTCGATGATTTAAAGCGTAAGATTCGCAAGCTCAAGACCTATTTTGTTGATAAAAAGCGCAAGGGCTCCATTGATGAGCTCGCTGAGGCAATGGAAGACCTGGGTGATGAGGTCACGATGGATAACTTCGACGAGGCGTATTATTCCTCAGTGGATATCAAGCGAACCAAGACCATTACTCCGAATATGATGACGGATGATGAAGCTGCCGTTCAGATGGAAATGCTCGGTCATTCCTTCTTCGTTTACCTCGGCGTTGACGGCGAAACCAAGATTATCTATAAAAGAAAGAGCGGCTACGGCGTTCTGATTTGTGAATAAAAGGTTTTTTCTTCGGGTGGTTTATCCGCCCGATTTTTTATTGGTTAACACTTGACAGTTTCACCGACTTGTGATACCTTACTTTTTGGAATTTAAAAAGAAGGTGAACCAAATGAATTTTTCTAAAAAAGATAAAAGAGTGCCGGTATCGCTGATTACGGGTTATCTCGGCGCCGGAAAAACAACTGTATTAAACCATGTTCTCTCTAATCAGGAGGGCTACCGCGTTGCCGTTATCGTCAACGATATCGGCGAGGTGAATATTGATGCGTCCCTGATTGCCAAGGGCGGTGCCGTGACGCAGAAGGATGAAAACCTTGTGCCGCTTTCAAACGGCTGTATCTGCTGCACGCTGAAAATGGATTTGATGAAGCAGATTGTTGAGCTTGCCAGAACAGGTAAGTTTGACTACATTCTGATTGAGGCGTCAGGCATTTGCGAGCCCGGTCCGATTGCCGGTTCCATCTGTATGCTCGACGGTACGGATAAGTCCTTCAATATGCCCGCTGTGGCTTATCTTGATAACGTGACGACGGTAGTCGATGCCAAGCGTATGGCGGATGAATTCGGCTCCGGTGCCTCCTTGCTGAACAATAATCTCGATGAGGACGATATCGAGAACCTGTTGATTCAGCAGATTGAATACTGCACCACGATTATTCTCAACAAGATTGACGACGTCACTCCGCAGGAAAAGGCAGATGTGCTGGATGTCATTAAGGCGCTGCAGCCGCAGGCGAAGATTATCGAGACCAATTACGGTAAGGTAGACGGTGCCGATGTGCTTTCCACCGGACGCTTTGACTATGAGAAGATTCTGGAGAGCGCCGGCTGGATTAGTGCGATGGAACTGGAGGGTGAAAACTCCGAAACGGTGAAGAAAGAGCATCACGAGGAGCATCATCACCATGACGACGATGATGAACACGAACATCACCATCACCACCACGACCACGACGACGATGATGACGATGAACACGAACATCACCACCATCATCACGACCACGAGGACGATGAGCACGAACATCATCACCATCATCACGACCACGAGGACGATGACGAGGAAGAACACGGCCACGGTCATCACCACCATCATCACCATCACCACGAGGAGGGTGAAGCCGAGGAATACGGCATTGCCACCTTTGTGTATCAGAACGTCAAGCCGTTTTCCAAGAAGAAGTTTGAGGACTTTGTGTTTGCCAAGTGGCCGAAAGAGGTCATCCGCGCCAAGGGCTTATTCTGGATTGCGGAGGACCCGGATACCGCGTATATCTTTGAGCAGAGCGGCAGGCAGAAAACCGCAACGGACGACGGCAGATGGATTGCCGCCTTCCCGGAGCGCGAGAAGCAGGAAATCCTTGCCCTCAATCCCGACATCGCGGAGTCCATGCACCCCGTATACGGCGACCGTATCAACAAGATTGTTTTCATCGGCAGAAATATGCCCAAGGAAGAAATCCTCAAAAACCTTGACGACTGCATTTCCGATGACGCAAAATAAATATATAAGCACACAGACAGAAAGACGCTTGCATCTTTCTGTCTGTTTCTTTTATTGACTATTGCTGATAAAGATGCTACAATAAATATGCCAAATAAAATTCACAAATGAATAATGCTCCGATATTAGCGTATGTTATTTTTATCTTCTTTGATAAAAATGCATTGCTCTTATTTGCATACGCTATTGGAGTGAATATGTGAATTTTGTTTGGCGACAGTTGAGCTTGCGTTTTTGGCGTACAGTCTCAGCTGTGCGCATTTTTTATTAAAGGAGAGAAGAAAAATGAAAAGAGTTTTATCCATTTTATTGTCATTGACAATGCTGTGCAGTCTGACGGCAGGATTGGACTTTTCGGCTTTTGCAGATGGTTTGGCGAGCAGCGGCTCGTGCGGAGAAGAAGGAAATAATGTTACATGGAGTTTTGATTCGGCAACCGGTGCGCTAACCATCAGCGGTAATTGGGAGATGAAAGATTATTCATTTATGTCTCCTAATCAATCTCCGTTTTATAACCAGTTATCTATTAAAACAATTATCATCAATAAAGGTGTTACCAGAATTGGTGATTCGGCGTTTGAAGGTTGCTCTAGTTTAACCAGCATCAGCATTCCTGAAAGCGTCACCAGCATTGGTAACAACGCATTTGAGAATTGCACGTGCTTAACAAACGTTTCAGGCTGCAATAGTGTCACATATATTGGCGATCAGGCGTTTAAGGATTGCACAAGCTTAACAAACCACACAATACCTAGTGGTGTCACTTACATCGGCGACGGTGCATATCAAGGTTGCAGCAGCTTAACTAGCGTCAAGATTCCTAACAGTGTTACTGAAATCAACGGCTCTTCATTCGCCTATTGCAGCGGCTTAAAAAGTGTCTCGATTCCTAAAACCGTTACAAAAATCCATGGTTGTGCATTTGAGGGTTGCACGGGCTTAACCAACGTCAATATACCTGGTAGTGTGACAGAAATAGACGATAGTTCGTTTTTAGGATGTTCCGGTTTAACAGAAATTACGGTTGATAATAACAACACGGTTTATGACAGCCGAAACAACTGTAATGCAATTATTAAAACAGCGAATAATAAACTACTTTATGGTTGTATAAACACCGTCATTCCGGAAGACGTTACTGAAATTGGAAACTCTGCATTTTACAATTGCAGCGGTTTAACAAGCATCAACATTCCAAACAGTGTGAAAGCCATTGGACGTAGCGCTTTTTACAATTGCACCGGTTTAAAAAGCATCAACATTCCAAACAGTGTGAAAACCATTGGCTATTACTCTTTTTCCAATTGCTCCGGATTAACCGATTTGACCATTGGCAGTGGTGTAATTGAAATTGATGAAGAGGCATTTTACAGGTGTATAGGTTTATTAAGAATATCTGTTAATGCCAATAATAAATACTATGACAGCAGAAATAATTGTAATGCGCTGATACGTACAAAAGATAATGCATTGCTCTGCGGTAATAAAAATACGGTGATTCCTGACAGCGTTATTACCATTGCAAACGACGCTTTTGCGGGACAAACTGCTTTAACAAGCATTCAGATTCCTGAAGGTGTCAAAGAAATTGGAACCTCTGCTTTTAGCGAATGTAAGAATTTAAAAAACATTCAACTGCCGAACAACATTGTTTACATCGGAACCTATGCATTTAAAGGAACAGCATATTATAATAATACGACTAACTGGCAAAACGGCGTTTTATATATCGGTAAATATTTAATTGATACAAAGGATTCTATCGTCAGCAATTATAAGGTTAAAACCGGCACAAAAGTAATTGCAAATTCAGCGTTCTACGATAATTCCTCTTTGAAAGGTGTAACGATTCCGAATACAGTAACCAATATCGGTTATAAAGCGTTCCGGTCGTGCAACCATTTAACCGATGTAGAAATGACTAACGGGTTATCAACCATCGGAAAGCAAGCCTTCCGATATTGTGAGGCATTAGAGAGCATTACTATTCCGAGTAGTGTTTCAAGAATCGGCATTGAAGCGTTCTGGAAGTGCTCTAATCTAAAAACGGTAGTCTTTGGAAAAGGTATCAAAGAAATCGAACTGTGCGCCTTCTCCTTTACCGGTATTGATACTGTAAAATACCATGGCACGTTTGAAGAATGGGGAAAGATTAATATCAATTATGATGAGTACTACTGGAGCGGTGACCGAATCAGTAATTCCGAGTTAGCAAACGCCACACTAATCTTGAACTACCATCAGTACGGTAATTCAGTTACAAAATCCAGTTTAAGTAAAAACGGAAGCATTGCTGAAAAATGTGAGGAATGCGACAACATTAAATCAGAAGTAACCATTTACCGCCCCAAGACAATCAAACTTGCCAAGACAAAATACGTTTACACCGGCAAAGCAATCAAGCCTGCCGTAACTGTGAAAGATGCAAAAGGCAATACGATTGCAGCTAAGTATTATACCGTTTCGTATGCCAAGAATAAAAATGTCGGTACGGCTACAGCAACAATTAAATTCAAAGGCAATTACAGTGGAACGAAGAAGCTGACCTTTGTCATCAACCCGAAGGCAACCAGTATCAGCAAGCTGACTGCTGTTTCTAAGGGCTTTACGGTAAAGTGGAAGAAACAGGCAAAGCAGACGACAGGTTACCAGATTCAGTACAGCACCAGCAAGACCTTTAAGAATGCAAAGACAGTAACAGTAAAAAAGAATACAACCGTTTCCAAAAAGCTTACAAAACTGAAAGCAAAGAAGAAGTATTATGTCCGCATCCGTACCTATAAGACGGTAGACGGGAAGAAATACTATTCTGCATGGTCAAAAGCGAAAACGGTTACCACTAAGAAATAATGAAACGAGCACGGCGATTGCCGTGCTCAATTTTTTAGATAATGCAATAAAAATTACTTTCCCAGGCGGGAAGGTATTTTGAATGACGGAAATAAATTTGATAGTTCTCGTTCAGTTCCCACACCTTGAGCGGCAGGGAATAGAGGTCCTCGTTGCGGTGATAGGCGCAGATATAGAGCTTCGGCAGATATGTTTTTACCGTTTGCTCCATTCCTTCCAGCGCCTTCATTTCGCTGCCCTCAATGTCCATTTTAATAAAGGTCGGGTGCAGGTCAAGCGAGTCGATATCCGTCACCTGCACGCTGACGCCTTCGGCTGCCATTTTGGAATTTCTTCCCGCTTTTTTGGCAAATATCAGCGTGTCCTTTTTATTCCACGCGCCCATATTCAGACAGGCGATGTTAAAAAGCTCCTCCGTGTTCTTCAGCAGCTTTTTAAAGTTCTTCTCGTCCGGCTCCAATGCGGTGATGTAATCGTATTCGCCGCCGGTTGCGGTGAGAAATTCGGCAATGGTGTCGCCGTCGTAGGCGCCGAGGTCAAGAATGTTCTCATGCGGCGTGAGGCACAGAATGTCGCGGTAAATCGCGCTTTTATCCGCAAAGGTGGGGAGCAGATAATCAATTTTCCCGCTGATTTTGAAGTTGAGAATGCTGAGATAAACGCGCCTACTCTCTTCATCGGCAAGGCGGTGATAGACCGTGTCAAACGCCGCATCGTGTTCCTTGACGAATTCACGGCTGAACAGTCCGCTGCCGGCAACAGGAACGTCCGGTGCAAACACGGTGTGCTCCTCGTTCATTGCTTTGATTTTTTCTATCACGCTGTCAAGGTGAGAAGCGAAGCAGAGCACAATATTGAAGTCCTCGTATTTCGCGCATACCTCGCGGTAAGTCAGCACCCGAAAGCCTCTGAACGAGTGACCTCTGACAAATTCATCGGAGGCAAATATATCACTGACCGTCACACCGTACTGCGAAAGGGTATCCATGATTTTTTCCGCACCGTTTCCCATACCGTACAGCACCACGGGCTTGTTATCGCTTTTTAAAACGTCCCAGACGTTTTGTTCGTATATCTTTTCCAGCATTTTATCACCGATTAGTATCATAACATAAAAGGCGGTACTTTACAAATAAAATAAAATATTATATAATGTGAAACTGAAATACTATATATTGGAGGGATATGCCGTTATGGCAAGTGGCAGTCTGAGAAGACTATTTAAACGTGAAAGCTCTACGGAGGATGAAATCAAGCAATTACTCGTAGAGGACGATGAGGGTGAGCTTGAGGTTTCACAGCGTGAGATGATTAATAATATCTTCGATTTTGACGATACTACTGCCGGAGATATTATGACGCACCGCACGGATATTGTTGCCGTGGAGGACAGCGGCACGCTTTACGACGTGGTGAACGCTGCGATTGACGAGGGCTGTTCGCGTATTCCGATTTTCCACGAGGATCTGGATAATATCCTCGGCATTATCTACGTCAAGGATTTGCTGAAATTCGTCGGCGCGCCGATCAGCAAGGATGAGAACTTAAAGGATTATATCCGCGAGCCGCTGTTTGTACCCGAAACGGTACCGTGCGGCAAGCTGTTTGAAAAGATGACGGAAACGCGCATTCAGCTCGCCGTTGTGGTGGATGAATACGGCGGCACGGCAGGGCTGGTTACGCTGGAGGATATTCTGGAAGAGCTTGTCGGTGATATCGAGGATGAATACGACGAGGAGGAGCAGAGCATCCGTCAGCTGGACGAGCATACCTTCCTTTTTGAAGGCATTACTGATATTGAGGACGCCGAGGATGCGCTCGGCAGAAAGTTGCCCGAGGGCGACTATGATACGCTGGCAGGCTTTGTTATCAGCCGTCTCGGCTTTGTTCCGAGCGATGTGGACGAAAGCACGCAGCTGCGCTATGAAGATATTGTCTTTACCATTATGAAGGTAGAGGACAGAAGAATAGAAACAATAAAAGCAGAAACAGGAAGTACTGAATGACAGAACAGATTATTACACTGGAAGCAATGGAGCAGGCGCTGTCGCTGTTCGGCTCCTTTGATGAAAACATCAGAATGATTGAGCGGGAATTTTCTGTCTCTATTGTATCGCGCGGCTCGGATTTAAAAATTATGGGCGAGCCGGAAAATGTGGACAGAGCCATCCGCGCCATTCAATCGCTGCTGATATTCATTAACCGCGGCGAGCCGCTGACGGAGCAGAATATCCGTTATGTGATTTCGCTCGTGAACGAGGGGAATGAGGACAAGCTCGGCTCGATGACGACCGATTCCATCTGTATCACCGCCAAGG
>CALGGQ010000248.1 GCA_937915775.1 uncultured Clostridia bacterium
GAACGCATTTACAATTTCATCAAAAAAGCCGTTGACAGCGGCAGGCAGGCATACATCGTCTGCTCGCTGGTGGAGGAGGGCGAGAGCGATTTGATTTCCGCCAAGGAATACGCCGAGCAGCTTTCCGAAAATGCGTTCAAGGGTTATCACCTCGGGCTGCTGCACGGCAAGCTGAAGCCGAAGGAAAAAGACAATGTGATGAACGCTTTTGCCAAAGGCGATGTACAGATTCTCGTTTCCACCACGGTGGTTGAGGTGGGCGTTGATGTGCCGAACGCCACGATTATGCTGATTGAAAACGCGGACCGTTTCGGTCTTTCGCAGCTGCACCAGCTGCGCGGCAGAGTCGGCAGAGGCAGCGAGCAGTCCTACTGCATTCTGGTAAGCGACAACGAAAGCGACAGTTCGCGCGAGCGCCTGCAGATGGTCAAAAGCACGGCGGACGGCTTCAAGCTTGCGGACTACGATTTAAAGACGCGCGGCCCCGGCGATTTCTTCGGCAAGCGGCAGCACGGTCTGCCGAATCTGATTCTCGCTGATATGCTGGAGGATATGGACACCCTTCGTGACTGCCGTCAGTGCGCCGAGCAGATGCTGAAAGAAGATAGCAACCTTGACAAATACCCTGCCCTCGTCAGAGAAATCAACAATATGTTCCGCAAAGCAGTTGGATAGTTTGTAGTTTGTTGTTTTTAGTTTATCGTTTTTAGTGAACAAAGCCTTCCTTAACGGAAGGCTTTGTTACTACTTACTACTTACTATTAACTACTTACTACTTCACTTCAAACGCATGGATATCGGTGGCATCTTCATTGACAACATATACGTAATCGCCGATGTAAGTGCAGCGCGTTGACCAATAGCCCGTGTCAAGATTTTCCACCTCCAGCTTGTTATCGTCATTCACGCGTATCACCAGTGCGCCGTTGCCGATGGCATTATCGTAATCATATCCGTCGAACTGATATACAGGTATAGCAAAGTAGCCTTTTTCGTCATTTCTGACAATCGCTTTGTGGGTATACTGCGCTTCACTGGAGCTGCGAGGATATTCAATCGCATCCAGCACCTTTGGCTGCGCCATATCGCTGACATCAAACAGGGTGAGCTTTAAGCCCTCCTGCACGATGCCCCAAGATTCCTCCTTGGTAGAATAGCCGATACCGAGCATCGTATGATCATCCACCGGCGTCAGGAAGGTGGAAAAGCCGTCAATCTTCACTTCGCCCTTCAGTGCAGGTGCCGTAGGCACTGACAGGTCGATGATGAACAGCGGGTCGGTTGTTTCATAGGTAATAACGTAGGCAATCTCACCCATAAAGCGTACTGCTTCAATATGCTCGCCTATGGCAAATGCATCCAGCTTGCCGATTTGCTTTAAATTCTCATCAAAAACATACAGATAGTTGCGGTTATGTGAATTATCCGCCCAGTCATATTCCGTGATTGCCACACGCAGATTGCCGTCATATTCATCCAGTGAAAACTGGTCGTTCAGGTTGCCCTTGAGTTTTGCAGCACACTGTTCCTCAATAGTCAGACCATCCACGGCATATTTTATAATCTGCGTGTACTCGTCATAATCATAGCTTTTTTCATCTTTCAGCTCATAGGTATAACCGGTGAGATAGAGATTTTTTTCATTGCAGTAAATGCTGTCGGACGCACCGAGCAGCGCTTTGGTTTCGCTGCTTTGCTTGGCTGCGTCCATATCCACCGCGCCGATAACGGAATAAGTGCCGTCCTTGCAGTTTTCAATCGCACCGATATTTTCAATCGGGAGCTTGGTCACCTCGCCTTCAGCATCCGTTGCGCACGGGACAAAGGTTTCCTTCTGCGCATCAGAACCATAAAGGATATAATATTCCGTACCGTAATTAGAAATCAGATAAACGGTTCCGTCGATCATTCGGGAGGAAATATATCTGCCGGACTGACGGTATTCACCGACCTGCTTCGGCTTGGAACGGTCGGAAATATCGTACGTTCTCATAAACAGGTAATTATCAACACGTTCGGTTTCTTCAATTTCTTCCGCTGTATCCTCCTTAACGGATTCCTCTTCGCTGCCGTATGCAATCACATCCTGATACCAGTGGTCATGGTCACCGATGACAATCAACTTGTCGCCGTACAGAAACATCTCATCAATATATTCATACTCGTTCGTTTCGCTCTTGTCTGCCCCGAAGGAGATGACGGATGCCTGCTCACATTCACCATTTTCTGCCGACCAGATATAGATTTTATTGTCGGAGCGAGATGCATAGTAAATATAGTATGCATCGGTTTTGATAATATCCGGCTCGTCAACGGCATCCACCTGTTTGTTCGTCTGCGCAAAGGAGGCATCCGTCTGCTCCATTCCGTCGGAACCTCCCTCACCGCCAACGTTTTCTTCACTAGTTGCTGCCATATCAGTATCCGTACCCTTTGACGTCTCGTTATTTGCCATCGTGACACTATCGGAAGCGCCATAGGTCATTCGATAAACGTCATACATATTCCGCTTTTGAAGTTCCTCAAGTTCGTCTGTGAGTTCCTCATAGCTGGTAAAGGTTCTGATACCGCCGCTGACGGTAGCAGTAGTCGGCGTTGGAATAAAGATATCCTTATTACCGATTTTATCCCACGCAAAGAGTGAAACCGCCGCTACCGCAAAGCACGCAACGAGTGCAACGGCGGCTCTTACCGTATGCTTTTTCCGTTTCTGTTCGTCAAAGCGGATAATGTTTTCCCCGCCTGCCTGCTCCAGCTTCTGCACGATATTCGCTTCGCTCAGGCTCTCGGGCGCTTTGACGGCTTCCTCCTCAAATTTTGAGGCAATATAATCGAAATCCTTATTGTACTTTTTCATACCCATCACTCCAGAAATTCTCTCATCTTTTTCAGGGAACGTGACAGCTTGGAACGCACGGCTCCCGGCGTTAAGTCCGTGATGGCGGCTATCTCCTTACTGCTGAGCCCCGATATAACAGAGAGCAGCACAATTTCGCGCTCCTGCTCCTTGAGCATATCAAGCGCCTGCTGCAGCTCGGTTTTATCCACCGTCTGCTGCATATCCGTACGCAGCACACCCTCAATATCGTTGATATCCACCATTTTGCGCTGCTGCATCTGCGCCTTTATCAGCGCGTTGCAGGCGCAGTAAAGAATCCGAAACAGCCACGAGGAAAACGCCTCGGGCTTTTTCAGTTTGTCCATCTGCCGATAGGCTGACACCACGCAGTCGCTCACCGCGTCCTCAGCATCCTCAGGATTGCCGAGCCGGTACAGCGCATAGCGGTACAGCTTATCCTTATAGGCGCCGTACAGCGTGCAAAACGCTGCTTGGTCGCCGCCGGTTGCCCGTATTACCAACTGCCTTTCTTCCATACTGTCACCGTCTTTTCGAAAGCTTTCATCCTTACAGTATCAAAAAGTATCCTTTCTGTTGCAGTGATTTGTCAAACTAAGTGCAACACTTAGTAAGTTCAAAGTCCCATAAAGAC
>CALGGQ010000249.1 GCA_937915775.1 uncultured Clostridia bacterium
TCGGCGTACCCGAAAGCCCTGCAGCATATAAATCGTAGGTCGTTACGGGATGATCGTTATATGACGTTTCCGTTATAATATGCGCCTTTTCAAAAGCCTTCAGCAGTACTTCCTTTGTCATACCCTCCACGCCGAGCTTACCCTCCTTAGAGGGCTGTGCTTTGCGCTTTTCCTTGCCGTAAATATCGGGGATGTAGACATGAAAAATCCTATCGTTCGGAATGCCGGAAGCAATATAGTTGCGTATCATAAAGCCGGCGTGGTCGGAATCGGTCAAAAGAATGATTCCTCTCTCCTTTGCCAGCTTTTTAATGAACGCCAGACGCTCTTTATCCTTAAATACGCCGAAGCCGTTTGTCTCCACAATAAACGCATCGAGCAGCGAGGAGAGCTTTAATTTGTCATATCTGCCCTCCACGATAACTGCCTGTGTTAGTTTCAGCCGCTCCGACATCATCTTGCCCTCAGCATCAGCAGCTTGGCAACGGTTTCCTCAAGCAGAAGATTTTTGTCAATCGCCGTTGACTTCATCTTTTCATCCGCGAGAGATATCACATCAAGCGAAGCACGCAGCGCCTGCACGCTGATATTGGCGGAATCCCTGGCGGCGTTCTGAATCAGGAATTCCCTGCCCTTATAAGAGAAATAGTTAGCGATATCATTCGCCTGCTCGCCTGCTGCTTTCGCACATTTTACACGGTACATATCCACATAACAGGAGGAAATCACTGCCAGCACGGAAATCGGCTCTTCCTTTTGGGCAAAAAGAACATTCAGCACGCCAAAGGCACCGTCGCTGTTTCCTTTCAAAATAAACTTTGACAAGTCGTATACCCTCGCCTGCAGGCATTTCACTGCCAAATCATCGATATGTTTTTTAGTTATCTCGCCGGATTGAACAAAGGCGCAGATTTTTTCAAGCTCGTTAAAAATGGTCTGAATATCCGAGCCCACCACACTGATAAAATACTGTGCACGCTGCCGTTCAATAGAACAACCGCGCTTTTTGGCGGAATTCATCACCAGCTTTATCAGCTCGCCCTCCGTACGTTTTTCAAGGTTCACGGCGTCACCGGCTTTTGAAAAGGCGGTAACCAATCCGCTCCACTTACTGCTGCGTTTTGTGTCAAGCTCGATGCTGTCGTACCAGAAAATGAGCACGCAAAACTCCGGAACATCCTTAAAAAACTCCTTAAGCTTATCAACATCGCCGTTTTTGTCAAACGGAAAATCATGCACGAGCACCAGCGAATATTCGCTCATCATCGGAACGATTTCCGTATCGGTCAGAATATCTTCAAGGGTGCTGTTCTTGCCCTCATGCTGATGGAAATTGAAATCGGCAAAGGCAGGTGCAACCAGTTTTTCCTTTAGCTTATTTACATAGTATTCCTTCAGGTAGCTTTCCTCGCCGTAAAACAAATAGACGTTTTTGAATGCCCCGCTTTTCACCTGCTCTTTGAGCTGCTGCTCACCGATTTTAGCCATTTTCCACCCTCCTTACCTGATAAGTTCCGTCACGCTGAACGGTATAGAGAACGGCGCCCTTTGATAAATCAATGCTGCCGTAAGCGTCAACAGCATAGCCGTCGACAATATGTATTTCTGTTTCGCCGAAGAAAATCCCGTCAATACTACTCATCGGAATAATCTCCTCAGCTGAAAAGGTTTGTATCATTCTTTTTGACGCGCCTTTTGATGTATCATAGAGCGTCCTGATATGCAGCCGGTCACTTAAAACCATCTGCTTCATTGCATAATAATCCTCAAAGGCAGTCAGATTGTATACGTCTGCCCTATCCTGATTCATAACCAGCACAGCGCCGTGCTCTGTTATCAGCACGCGAGTTGAGGTATGGCGTTCATAGGCGCTGTATCCCATCGTTGCAATAAGGGCAATCACAGAAAGCACCGCAGCCGTTTTCAGAAGCTGCTGATTATTCTTGATAAAGCAAAACGCAAACAGTATCATACCGCCTGCGGCAGCCAGCAGCATCAGCGTATTCGTCGACACTGTCAGTGCATCCAAAGCGCCGATACGACGTACAACTGACAGCAGAATGCCGAAAACAAGGCGGCAAGCGCTAATCATCCATACACTAATCAAGTGCAATTTGATGCAGAGGTATGTAACAAACGCCAGCACTGTTGCCAAGCTGCCAAGCGGAATTAATATGATATTGGCAAGCAGCGCCGCAAACGTTACATAATCGAAAAAGACAGCCATCGCCGGCAGTGTGAACAACAGGATTGCACCCGTCATGACAAGGCTACCTGCCACATAAGCAAGCAGGCGAAACGCTGCTTTGCTAACAGGATTGCTATGCTTTTTATGTTTCATGATTGCCGCTTTTATCTTTGCATGATAAGGATTTGACGCCAAAATCGCAAGGACGGACAATACACTGAGCACAGCACCGGCATCGAGCACCGCAAACGGATTCAGACACAGCAAAAAGACTGCCAGCCCAAGTGAATTCAGCGTATCGGCTC
>CALGGQ010000250.1 GCA_937915775.1 uncultured Clostridia bacterium
GAGCCGATACCGGCACAGGAAATTGCCGAATACTGCAATTATCTCTGTGACAGTTATGAGGATATGTTTCAAGGCGCAGAAAATTTCATAATTGTCAAAATTTATCTATTATAATGGATAATGGGAGGGTATATGCCCTCCCGTTTTTGTGTGTGAACAAGGTTTGAAATCTTCAATTATTCTCTTGCCCTATATTATAATTTATGATATTATATATAATGGTTTATTACGTCAAGAGGTTATTTTGCGATGGAATGGAAAAAGAATGATGATATTCAACTGCATATCGAAGCAATGACCTCTGAGGGTGCGGCAGTCGGCCGCTGTGACGGCGTTGCCGTGTTTGTTCGCGGTGCTGTTCCGGGCGACGACATTACGGCGCATATCATCAAGGTTTCCAAGCGCTACTGCATCGCTGTTATCAAGGAAATCATACAGCCGTCTCCGTCACGGATTGTATCGGACTGTCCTGTGTCGGAACGCTGCGGCGGCTGCTCCCTGCGAAATATGACGTATGCGGAGGAGCTGCGCTATAAGCAGCAGCGCGTGCTGGACGCGGTGACGAGAATCGGTCATCTTACCGTACCCGTCAAGCCGGTCATCGGCGCCGAGCGTATTGACGGTTACCGCAACAAAGCGCAGTACCCCGTGATGATGAAGAACGGAGAACTGCAGGCAGGCTTTTATGCCTATAAGAGCCATCGGATTATCCCTGTCAGCGGCTGTAAGCTCCAGCACAGAGCGTTTGAGGAATGCCTCGATGTGTTCAAAGACTGGGCGAAAAAAGCGAAAATCACCGCCTATGACGAGCAGACGGGCAAGGGCTTGCTGCGCCATATTTATCTGCGCCGCGCGCAGGCAACGGGCGAAATGATGGTGTGCGCCGTGGTAAACGGCACCGCGCTGCCGCTGCAGGAGGAGTTAATAGAACACCTGTCAGCGCTGGAGGGGATGAAAAGCATCTGCCTCAATAGCAATACGCAGGACAGCAATGTTATCCTCGGCGATAAAACGGTTACGCTTTGGGGCAGCGACACGATTGAGGATGTGCTGCTCGGCAAGCGCTTTGCCATTTCCCCGAACGCATTTTATCAGGTCAATCACGACCAGTGCGAGCGCCTGTATACCATAGCGGCGGACTATGCCGGGCTGACGGGTGAGGAAACCGTGGTGGATATATACTGCGGCGCTGGTACCATCGGTATCACGATGGCGGACAAGGTCAAGCGTCTGTTCGGCATCGAGCTGACTCCGCAGGCGGTGGAAAACGCCCGCAAAAATGCGGCGCTCAACGGTATTACAAATGCCGAATTCTTCTGCGGTGATGCGCTGGAAGGCGCCAGAGAACTGGAAAAGCGTGGTATCCACGCGGATGTGGTTATCCTTGACCCGCCGCGCAAGGGCTGTCAGCCGGAGCTTTTTGATGTGATTCAGCGTATGAATCCGCAGCGCATCGTCTACGTCTCGTGCGACAGCGCCACCCTCGCCAGAGATCTGGCAATCCTGGCAGAAAAAGGCTACGCCGCGCAGGAAATCACCCCGGTGGATATGTTCCCGCGCACGCCGCATGTCGAGACAGTAGTATTACTGTCTCGAAGCGATATAAATTCCTGACGGAATTTGCGATATACCTAAGGTGCGATATGTCCTGCGGACGCGATATCCCCTACGGGTGTGAAGGAATTTATATCATATCGCGCGCGAACGAAGAGAGCGCATATCGCATTTGCCCGCAAATATATCGCACGGTGTTAACCGTATATCGCTGAAAGGATATGTTTATGGAAGAAAAAACAATAAAAGAACTTGCCGTTGAATTAACGGTTGAGATAACGGAATTATGCGATTCTATAAAAGCAAAAACTGTTTTCACAAATCAGTTGCTCCGTTCCTGTTCTTCGATTGGTGCAAATGCCCACGAAGCCAAGTATGCCCACAGCAGAGCGGATTTTATCAGTAAACTTGAAATATCGCTGAAAGAGTGCTACGAAACAGAATACTGGCTTGAAATTCTTTATAAAATTCACTCCCTTTCGGAAGAACAGTATAAAACAGTTTCAGAAAAATGCGGAACGATTCGCAGAAAACTTATTGCTTCCATCACAACTGTTAAGAAGAATGCAGAAAACCGCTGATGTTACGAAATCGGTGCAAGCAAAAGCAAAAGGCTTGCTCTGCAAGCAATGAATGGTATCAGCTCTTAATGAAGGTGAATGATTGAATTGATAAAGATAGAATATCAGAAAAACCTTGACAAAGAACTATATGAAGTCATAGACAATGGGTTTAATCAATATGCACTCAAAAACGAAGTGGTTTGCGATTATCAGTCATTTGCGTTTGTCGCCAAGGAAGAGGATAAACTGCTTGGCGTCATCACCGGAAACGCCTATTATCAGGAAGTGCATATCAGAGATTTAATCGTGATGGATGAATTTCGCCATCAACATATAGGAACGCAATTGGTGCAAACGGTTGAAAAGTATTTTAAAAATAAGGGCTATAAAAACATAAATTTAACGACGTATGCTTTTCAAGCGCCGGATTTTTATCAAAAGTGCGGATTTGAAGTGGAATTCATTAGGAAAAATACAGATAATCCCAAACTGGATAAATACTATTTCGTTAAGTATTTTCAGAAATCGTTTTAAGGTTAACAAAGATGCCTTGATAGGTGAAGGGAAACTTTTCTCACAACAATAGAAACACAAAAGCAGCCCCTGAAGGAACTGCTTTTGCCTTTGGAGCAGGTGACGGGAATCGAACCCGCATATCCAGCTTGGGAAGCTGGTGTTCTGCCACTGAACTACACCTGCAAAAATAGGTTTGTACATAGTATAACACCTTTTGCTGCGAAACGCAACAAAAGAATGTCGATAAAAGAATGGAAAGAAGGTTTTTGATATGGATTGGACACTCGATACCGCACGCGATGAATTAATGGCGCTGCAGCGCAAAATGGCGGCGTATGACCACGCGCTCGGTTTACTGCAATACGACGGTGCGACCACGGCGCCGAAGGAAACGGCGATGAACAGGGGAATGACGTTTTCCGTCTTAGCGGAGGAAATCTATCGCCTGAGCACCGCTCCCGAGACGGTGGAGCTGCTGGAATTTTTGGACGCACACAAGGCGGAGCTGACGGAAAAGGAGCAGCGTATGGTTTATCTGCTGCTCAAGGACATCCGCGATATGCAGAAGATTCCGATGGAGGAATACGTCGCTTTTCAGGAGCTGCTGGTACAGGCGGACGATGTCTGGCATAAGGCGAAGGACGCCTCCGATTTTGAACTGTTTCGCCCGTATCTGGAAAAGATTTTTGACACAAATAAGCGCTTTGCGCATTATATTGAGCCGGATAAGGACCCCTACGACCACTGCCTTGACCAGTATGAGCAGGGCTTAACGCAGGCGACGCTGGATGACTTCTTCGGCAAGCTGCGCGAAAAGCTGGTGCCGCTGCTCAAGCAGGTGGCGGCAAAGCCGCAGGTGGATGACAGCATCCGCTTCGGCGATTTTCCGATCAATCAGCAGGAGGTGCTTTCCTACTACCTGATGAAGCTGATGGGGCTGGATTTGGACCACGTCGGTCTTTCCACGACGGAGCACCCGTTTACCACCAGCCTCGGCTCTCATTTTGATGAGCGTATCACCACGCATTACTTTGAGAACGATTTCGTCTGCTCGATGTACAGCGTGATTCATGAGGGCGGTCACGCCCTGTACGATACCGGCTCGGCAGAGGATTTAGCCTATACCGTGCTGGACGGCGGTACCTCGATGAGCATTCATGAGAGCCAGAGCCGCTTCTATGAAAACATTATCGGCAGGAGCAGAAGCTATTGCCGCCTGGTGTTCCCGAAGTTGCAGGAGCTGTTCCCGCAGCAGATGGCAGGCAGAACGGCCGAGGAGCTGTACCGCGCGGTCAATAAAGCGGAGCCGTCGCTCATCCGTACAGAAGCGGACGAGGTGACCTACTGTCTGCATGTGATGGTGCGCTATGAGCTTGAAAAGCGCGTGATGGCAGGCGAGCTGGAAGTGAAGGATTTGCCGGCGGAATGGAACCGTCTGTATAAAGAGTATCTCGGCGTTGACGTGCCGGATGATAAGCACGGCGTTTTGCAGGACAGCCACTGGTCCGGCGGCTTAATCGGCTACTTCCCGTCCTATGCGCTCGGCAGTGCCTACGGCGCGCAGTTCCTTGCCAAGATGAAGGAAACCGTGGATGTTGACAGGTGCATTGAAAACGGCGATTTTCAGCCGATTAACGACTGGAACAGAGAGCATATCTGGCAGTACGGCACCCTGTATACGCCGGCGCAGATTCTGGAGCGTACGATCGGCGCCTTTCATCCTGATTACTATGTAAACTACCTGTATGAAAAATGTAAGGATATTTACGGTTTAGAATAAGGAGTTAGCTATGGAACACGGCTTTTCAATTTTGATGTTTATCTTTGCCGGCGCGCTGCTGCTGTACGGCTTACTGATGATTGTCACCGGCGATAGAAGATTGTTCCCTTACCGCATTGAAAAAGTGATGAAGCACGACATGAAGGATGAAAAGCGCTATGTTCGTTACGTTGGCAAAATTGTTTCTGCCACGGCGCTGGCAGCGATTATCGGCAGCGTGACAGGCTGGTTGGCGTCCCCGCTGGTAACAGGCATCGTGACGGTGCTGGCATTTGTTCTCTGCATTTATATCGGCGTAAAGTTAAAGCCGGAGGGAATTGATGAATGAGCCTGTTTGATTGGTTTAAGAAAAAGCAACTCAAGCCCGCTATCCGCAGCAATGTTTTCGAACAGCCGCCGCAGCCGGAGGAGCAGGCAAACAATCCTCGTTTAGCGGAAATACTCGATTATCTGAAAGCACAGACTGCCGTGCCTGCCTACCGCCTTCTGTTTGATGCGGAAAGTGAAACGGGCATTTTTGACAGCAAGCTCGGCGGTGTGCCGTATTGGAATGCAGCAATGCCGTATCCGACGGATGCAAACGGCAACGCGCTCTATCTGCTGCTGCAGCTGAATCTTGATGCACTGCAGCTCGATGATGAGCGGCTGCCGCAGGGCGGTATGCTGCAGGTGTTTATTTCCTCGCTGGACGAGGATAACTGCCGCGTGATTTACCATCCGCTGATTGATGAAACGGCGATGCCGCCGGGGGATATACCGGTGATACCGTGTGATGATTCCGTGCCGGTGCTACGGGAAGCGGCGGTGCGCTTGGAAGCGTTTGAGGATGTTATCAGCACCTCCTGTTATCACTTCGACGCGGCATGGAAAGAGGCAGTTGCCGCTGTGACGGGCGAGGAGCTCGGCGATACGGAGTGGACGGATTATCTGAGCGACGCCGACCGCGATACCGTGTTTCAAAACTTCGGCGGCGAAGGCAGTAAGCTGTTTGGTTATCCGATTTTTACGCAATGGGACCCGCGCGAGGAAGGCACACCTTACCCCGTTATGCTGCTGCAGATTGATTCAGATTTAAAGGACAGAATCACGATGTGGGGCGACTGCGGCGAAGGCAATTTCTTCATCGGCGAAGAAGCGCTGGCAGCTCACCATTTTGACGATATTCTCTATTATTGGGATTGCTGTTAGGAGAAACTATGCAGATTTGTAAAAGCGTTGACGAGCTGAAAACCGTCAAGGATAATACGATTATCGGGGCGGATACCCTGACGATGCAAAATACGGAAATCCGCTTTACGGGAACGGGCAATGTGCTGTTCCTCGGCGAAAATATACAGCTGTCCGGCTGTCAGCTGAAGTTCAACGGCAGCAACAGTATCATCTACCTGTCACCGAGCCGCCATGTGTATATGCTCGATGTTACGGTGAATAACAATAACGTTTTCTACGTCGGGAAAAATAATTATTTTAACGGAGCGCTGCACGCCGTCCTCTCCGAGCAAAAGCATATTATCCTCGGCGACGGCAATCTGATTTCCTTCGGCGTCTGGGTGCGCACGGCGGACCCGCATCTTGTTTACAGTGCTGCCACTCAGCAGCGTATCAACCCGTCAAAGAGCGTTCTGCTCGGCGACCATGTGTGGCTCGGTCAGAGCGCGATGCTGCTCAAGGGAACGCAGATAGCCTCCGGCAGTATTCTCGGCGCCGGCGCTGTCTGTGCCGGTAAAAGAATCCCGTCAAATGAAAGCTGGGCGGGCAATCCGGCAAGGCGGATTGCAGGCGGCATTTTCTGGGATAATCCCTGTGTGCATCTGTGGACGGACGAACAGACTGCGGCGCACGCAACGTTTAAAAGCAACAAATACATTTACACGGAAAAATCGGACGAAACGCTTTCGCTCACTGCCGTGGAGCAGCAGTTATCTGCTCTGTCGGCAACCGAGGAAAGGCTGCAGTATCTGCAGGAGCTGTCCGAAAACAACGCAAAAAACCGCTTTGCCGTGAGCGGTGAAAAGACGAAGAAAAAGCGCGGGCTTTTTCGGCATCAATTATAACGGCAGAGGTTACAGCAATGAGCAAATTTGATTATGATGTTATCATCATCGGCGCCGGTCCGGGCGGTATTTTCTCCGCCTATGAGCTGACGAAAAAGAATGAAAAGGATGTGCTTTCTATGATTAACGGCTTTCAGGTTTTGGATAGAGATCGGGAAGTGCGACTGCTGAATTAAAGGAGTGAGCAGGAATGGTGTATTTTATCGTAAAAGCTGCAAGCATATTAATCTTGCGGCGAATGTGTGCGGTTATACGCCGGTCAATATGGGGAAGCTCATCAAAGATGGTATTCTTTCTGACATAGACAGTATTCACCGGATAACAATTGACAGAGCTGTGGAAAAGAAACAGACGAAGGAAGAGTTTAGAGGGGTGATACAGAAATGAGAAAATTAGCAAGTATACAAAGAATATGGCAGATAACACCTATCGAAGGGGCGGACAGGATTGAGCTGGCGAACGTGCTGGGGTGGCAATGCGTAGTAAACAAGGGGCAGTTTCAGCCGATGGATTTGGCGGTATATTTTGAGATCGACAGCTTTCTACCGATACGTGATGAGTTTGAGTTTATGAGGGCATCCAGCTACCGGAAGACGGATATCATGGGTGAAGGATTTCGTTTAAGGACTATGAAGTTCAGAGGGCAGATTTCCCAGGGGCTTTTACTTCCGATTAGTCAGTTTTCGGAGATCCCGGCGGATATAGAATTAGGCGTGGATGTGACGGAGCTACTTGGTGTACGGAAGTGGGAGATTGAGGAAAAAGTGACTACCGGAGGGACTGTGATTGGAACGCTTCCAATCGATGTGCCGCATACAGATGAAACCCGTGTACAGGCAGAGCCGGAACTGATCCGCCGGCGGAAATTTCTTGACACCTTATGATGCGTGTGGTAAGATTTACACGAATGAAATTTCCCGGCAGAAGCGCGGTTTGTGCGTTTACGCCGGCAAAACAAACGATTCGATAATCTATACTGCAGGAGGTTATAGAAATGTTAGTTGACACCAAAGCAAGAATCGGCGTGTTCTCCATTGCGCTGGGCGCGTATCTGCCTCAGTTCCCATCGCTTGTGCCGGAATTTGAATCCCAGTATGCGGACTTTAAAAAGCGCCTTCCGGACACCGTCGACCTCATCGACGGCGGCA
>CALGGQ010000251.1 GCA_937915775.1 uncultured Clostridia bacterium
TGTCGAACACCTCGATATTGGCTGCCGCAATCGCGCTGTCCAGCAAATTTTTAATGGAGGCATCGCGCATTTTTTCATTAAAGCAGGAGGTAATCTTTTCGCTGATGACCTTTACTGCCAGCGCGGACGCAATGTTGCCGCCGGCAGCGCCGCCCATACCGTCGCACACAACTGCCCAGGCTACCTCGCCCGGAAGCTCGCCGACTGCATAAGCGTCCTGATTGGAATCTCTCACAATTCCCTTATCTGTTTTCGCAACTATTTTCAAATGTTTCACCGCCGTTCTTTTTCCTGCGGAGCTGACCGCAGGAAGCGTTGATGTCTTTTCCTAAAGTTCGTCTAATTGTAGCATTAATACCCTGCGATTGCAAGGTGGATTGAAATTTTTTCACCGCGCTGTCCGACGAGCGGACGTTGCCGCGTTCTTCCACGTCGTTGACGGGAATTAAATTCACATGTGCGAGAAAGCCTTTCAGCTTAGCCGCCAGCTCTTTGGCGCATGCAGGCGAATCGTTGACGCCGCTAATCAAGGTGTATTCAAAGGACACGCGGCGCTTCGTCTGCTCGGCATACGCGCGGCAAGCCGCTATCACCTCGTCAACGCCCCATCGGTCATTCACGGGCATCATACGGCTTCTGAGTTCGTCATTCGGCGCGTGCAGCGAGAGCGTTAAAGTAATCGGCAGCTGCTCGCGGATTAAATCGTAAATACGCGGAACAATGCCGCAGGTGGATAACGTGACGTCACGCAAAGAGAGATGCAGCCCTTTATCACTGTTCACCGTATGTATAAAGCGGATGACGTTATCGAAGTTATCCAGCGGCTCGCCGATGCCCATTAATACGATATGGGAAATCCGCACGCCCAAATCACGCTGCGCGGCGTGAATCTGCCCTTCCATTTCAGACGGCAGCAGATTTCTTTGGTAACCCGCCAAAGTGGAGGCACAGAAAGTACAGCCCATTTTGCAGCCAACCTGAGAGGAAATGCAGACGGTGTAGCCGTATTGGTAGCGCATTACGACGGTTTCCACATACTCTCCGTCATACAAACGGAAAAGGTATTTCACCGTGCCGTCGAGCTTGGAGACGTATTTATCCTCAATCTCACAGGACGGAATCAAGAACTGTTCACGGAGCTTTTCGCGTAAATCTTTAGAGAGATTGGTCATCTCGTCAAAGGAGGATACGCCCTCTTTGTGCAGCCAGCGGTAAATCTGGTCTGCACGGTATGACGGGAGCGAAAGCTGTGCCAGTGCCTCAGCCAGCTCCTCATAAGTTAAGGATTTAATATCAGTCATGTTTTTTCATTACGGCGTAGAAGAAGCCGTCGCCGCCGTTTGCCGACGGAAAAACGGTTGTCATCGCTTCAAGCGTAAAACAATCATTTTCACTGAGAAACGCTTCTACAACCTTTTCATTCTCTTTTTTATTGAGCGTACAGGTGGAATAGACCAACGTGCCGCCGCACTTTAAATAACGCGCAGAGGCTGTTAAAATCTGCCTTTGCAGTAAGGGCAGCTCCTTGACGCTGTCCAGCTCTTTATAACGGATTTCGGGCTTACGGCGAATAATGCCGAAGCCGGAACAAGGCACGTCGCACAGCACCCTGTCAGCCATCGGGATGTTATCATGATATACAGAGGCATCGTTGAGCGCCGCCTGAATGCAGGTCAGCCCGAGGCGATTAGCGCCGTCTTTCAGTAACTGCACCTTATGCGGATGAATATCAAAGGCATACAAAGTGCCGTCGTTTTGCATCTGTTCTGCTATTGTAAAGGCTTTGCCGCCGGGCGCTGCGCACATATCAAGCACGGTTTCACCGGCTTTGGCACCGAGCGCTTTGGCGCAGCGGTACGAGCTTTCATCCTCCATGTGAAACAGACCGTTTTGAAACGCCCGTGAGCGCTTCACATCAAAGCCGGAAAGAATCTGCACCAGCTCGCCGTTTACCTCGCATTCAACCCCGTCGCACAGCAGCTCATACTGTAGCTCGCTTTCATCCACATAAAGCGGATTCGGCACGGCAAAAACAGGCGGCTTTTCATTAACTGACTGCAAAATCTGCAGCGTTTTTTCGTCGCTGTACTGCTTGAACCACATATTAATAAGCGGCTGCGGCACGGAATATTGAACGGATAAATCATCCGTTTTGTCAATTTCTACGCGGTTGTCGTTCACCTGATGCAGCACAGCGTTAATCAGCTTGGTATAATACGCGCAGCCAACCTCACCTGCGAGCTTCACGCTCTCGTTAATCGCAGCGGAAGCAGGCACTTTGTCGGTAAAATACAGCTGGTAGACGCCGAGGTATAAAATGATTTTCACCTTCGGCTTGGGCTTGGAAGCCAGATACTGCGTCAGCAGGTAATCGAGCGTAAGACGTCTTTCAATAACGCCGTAAACCAGCTGTGTGACAAAGGCTTTGTCCTTCGGGGATAAACCCTTAACGGCACCGTCCAGCGCCAGATTGCTGTACGCGCCGCTTTGCAGCACCTCATAAAGCAGCTCAAAGGCTGTCAGCCGTGCGCTTTTCATCGTCTGCGCCTTGCGCCGGAAATCATAATCAGCAGCCGCAGCATCGTCACCAGTGAAGAAGCGAGCGCCGCAACATAGGTCAGCGCGGCAGCCGTCAGCACGCGCTTTGCGCCGCTGTATTCCTCATCAACAAGGAAGTTATTTGCCTTGATTGTTTCGAGCGCGCGGCGGCTGGCGTTAAATTCAACAGGCAGCGTGAGCAGCTGAAAGAGCGCCACGAAGCTGTATAAAATCAGACCGATTAAAGCGACATAATAGCCAATATCGGAATGCTGCGCATAACCTGCGATGATGACGCCGATAATGACGAGCGGCACACCGAGACCGGAGCCGATTTTCGTCACGGGGATTGCCGCATTTCTGAGAGAAAGCGGCGAATAGCCCTGCGCGTGCTGGCAGGCGTGACCGGCTTCGTGGCAGGCAATGCCGATAGCGGCGATGGAACGAGAATCAAACACGCCCTCGCTGAGGGAGATAATTTTGGTAGAGGGATTGTAGTTATCCGTCAGCATTCCGGCAACCTTCTGAATTCTGACGTCTGTGATGCCGTTGAGCTGCAGTAAGCGCCAGGCGGCGTCCGCGCCGGTCATACCGCTGCGGCTCATCACCTGGGAATACTTTCTGTAACGCGATTTGACCATTCCCTGACAAATGAGTGCAAAAATCAGCACGGGAATGGCTAAAAAGCCAGTCATATAATATGCAATATAACTACCCATATCATTCTCCTAACAGTGTTCCGATTGCAATCGGATGTCCGAGCAGGTAGGAGGCGGCGTCCATTGCCTTTTTGCCCTCTGCCTGCAATGTTTTGATTTCAACGCACCTGCCGTCGCCGCAGCAGACAAGCAGCCGTTTACGGCTTTCCGTCACTTCGCCGGGTTTGGCGTTGGCTGCTATTATATCCGTTAATACTGTCTGATGGATTTTGACGGTGTTGCCGTTTACCAGCGTTGTAGCAACAGGCCACGTTTGCAGACCGCGCACCTGATTATGCACCGTCTGCGCCGATTTTGACCAGTTAATCGGACATAAATCCTTCGTTATCATTTTCGCATAACCGAAATCGCCCTTTGGCTGCTTGGTGCGTGTCACCGTGCCGCTTTCGATTTGCTGCAGCGCTTCCAGCAGTGCTTTTGCGCCGATGACGGACAGGCGGTCAAACAGCTCGGCAGATGTTTCGTTTTCACCGATTGCCGTCTTTTTTACGAGCAGCACATCGCCCGTATCCAGCCCTTCATCCATCTGCATGACGCAAACGCCTGTTTCGCTTTCTCCGTTCAGCACAGCCCACTGAATCGGTGCGGCACCGCGGTACTTCGGCAGAAGCGACGCATGCACATTAATGCAGCCGTACGGCGCTGCCTCCAAAACGTCCTTCGGCAGAATTTTGCCGTATGCTACGACGATGATAACGTCCGGCTTCAGCGACTGCAGCACCTGCGGCGTATCGCTGCCTTTGATTTTTGCCGGCTGATAAACGGGAATGCCGTTATTTTCTGCCAGCACTTTAACAGGCGGCGGCGTCAGCACCTGCTTTCTGCCGACGGGTTTATCCGGCTGTGTGAACACGCCGACCACCGTATGCGCCGACTGAATCAACGCCTCCAGGCACGGCACGGCAAAATCGGGCGTTCCCATAAAAACGATTCTCATGCTTTTTCCAGCTTTCCTATCACTTTTGACGTGAACAGAATACCGTCCAGATGGTCAAGCTCGTGGCAGAAGGCACGAGCCTTTAAATCCTCGCCGGTGTAGACGTGCCACATCCCGTTTCTGTCCTGTGCTTTCACCTGCACCTTTTTTGGACGGACGGTCACGCCGTATTCGCCGGGAACGGAAAGGCAGCCTTCTGATTCCCTCTGTTCACCCTCTCTGAGTGTGATTTCGGGGTTCACCAGCTCCATCACACCGTCGCCGACGTCGATAACAACCACGCGCTTGAGCATTCCGACCTGCACAGCGGCAAGACCGACGCCGCCGGCATCGTTCATCGTTTCAATCATATCGTCAATCAGTACGCCGAGACGGTCGTCAAATTTTTCAACCGGACGGCTCTTTTTATTTAAGATAGGGTCCCCTACCTTGACTATATTTCTCAGTGCCATATCTTATCCTCTTATGATAAATCATTCGGGTTCAGCTCAATCGCAAGGCTGACCGTTTTATACTCTTTTATTTTAGCCATTCTTTTTAAAATGGCTGTGAGCAAGCTGCGAACATTTTTAGAATTTTTTGTTTTAATCGCCAGCCGATAGCGGAACTGATTATTGAGCTTGGCAATTCTCGCCTGTGTAGGTCCGAGCACCACCAGCTTCACATCGCTGTAATCTTTAGAATTCAGCTCCACCAGAATATCGAAAAACTGCTTGGCGCACAGGGCTACCGTGTTTTCATCCTCACCCGTAAAGGTAACGGAAAAGATATCGCAAAATGGCGGATAAATCATCAGCCGCCGCAGCTTGATTTCATTCTCGTAAAAGCCCTTATAATCCTGCTCGGCAGCATATTCCAGCGTTTCATTCAGCGGGTTAATCGTCTGGATAACAGCTTTGCCCTTTTCGCCGCGCCTGCCTGCTCTGCCGACCACCTGCGTGATTAAATCAAACGATTTTTCGCTCGCGGTGTATGACTCATTATAAAATGAATTATCGGCATTGACGACGCCGACGAGCGTGACGTTATCAAAATCCAGCCCTTTCGCAACCATCTGCGTGCCGATTAAGATATCATATTCGCCTGCGGCAAAGGAATCGAGCAGCTTCTGGTGCGCAAATTTTGCCGTTGTGGTATCCGCATCCATCCGCAGCACTCTTGCCTGCGGGAACAGGCGGGAAAGCTCGTCCCCTATGCGCTGCGTGCCGTAGCCACTGTAGCGTACTGCATCGCTGCCGCAGGACGGGCAGGTATTATCGAGCTGCTTCGTGTAGCCGCAATAATGGCAGACAAGACGGTTATTATAACTGTGATACGTCAGAGAAATGGAGCAGTTCGGACAGGTGACGATATGCCCGCATTCGTTGCAGGCAATAAACGTGTTATACCCTCTGCGGTTAATCAGCAGTATCGTCTGTTTTCCGTTTTCCAGGTTTTCCGTTATCAGCTCTGCCAGCTTAGAGGAAATCGGCGATTTGTTGCCGCGCTTCATCTCCTGCTTCATATCAACTACGATAACTTGCGGCAGCACGGAATCGCCGTAACGCTCGTCAATTTCACACAGCGTGTATTTTCCGGCAGCCGCCGCACTATACGTTTCAAGGCTCGGCGTTGCGGACGTCATCAGAAACAGCGCCTGATGGTATTTTGCCCGAAAACGCGCCACATCCTTCGTATGATACCGCGGTGTGCGCTCGCTCTTGTAGGTACCTTCCTGCTCCTCGTCCATAATAATCAGCCCGATGTTGTGCAGCGGGGCAAAGACAGCGGAACGGGTGCCGACCACAATTTTAGCTTCTCCCCTGTCGGCGCGCTTATATTCATCGTTGCGTTCCCCGAGCGATAAACCGCTGTGAATGACGGCAACCGTATCGCCGTAGCGCTGATGAAAAATTGCCAGCGTCTGCGGTGTCAGAGCGATTTCAGGCACCAGCACGATGACCTCTCTGCCGCTGTCAATCACATCGTCAATCAGTCTGAGGTAAACCTGCGTTTTGCCGCTGCCGGTCACACCGTATAATAAGCTCGTACCGCCACTTGAAAGCAGTTTTCGGTTTTCGGCATACGCTTGGTGCTGTTTTGCAGAAAGTTGAATTTCCGTGCGCTCACCGCTGCCGGAGTGGGCATACGGTTTACGGTATACCTCTTGCTGCTCAAAGGCAATAATGCCGTTTTTTTCAAGGTTTTTGAGCACCGTCATGCCGACGGAGCAGAACTCGCAGACCTCATTCGCGCCAGCCATACCGACGTCAAGCAGTAAATCAGTGACGATTTTTTGCTTCTTCGTCAGCTTGGTCAACGCGCTTTCCTCATCTGTTAACAGGCGCACCATGCGTTCGCTTTTACTGCGGAGCTTGCCGTAGCCGCGCGGCAGCATCTGTTTGAGGCAATCATAGGTGGTGCAAAAGCAGCGTTCCTTGAGCCACAGCGCCAGACTGACCAATTCATCGGACAGCGCCTTTTCATGCACCGCGCTGACAGCCTTTAAGCCGCTTTCACTCTCGGCATCTTCGAGCGCTACGATAATGCCGTCTCTTGCCTTATCGCCCTTGCCGAACGGCACGGTAACGCGGCAGCCGATGGCGGCACTATCCTGTAATTCTTCGGGAACAAAATAACTGTAATCGGTATCAAAGCTGAAAAACGTGTTGTCAACGGCAACGGTTGCAATCCTATTTTTCATCTCTTTAGCAGTAATTTATTTAATCTCGTCCGGCTCGGTGATGACGTACTTGCCGTCGCAGATTTCCTCAATTGCTTTGCTCACCGTTTTTTCGTCAAGCTGCTGCTTATTTTCAATCGCTTCGTCTCTAATTTCGCGCGCACGCTTGGCAGTGCCGACAACGAGACTGTAGCGGCTGCTGACATTATTCAGCATTTTCTTTAAATCGGGATTAAACATAATAACTCTCCTTATCTGTTATGAGCAATCAGTTCAATATCTAATATCTCATTTATTTTATTCACGGCGATTTCCAAATCGTCGTTAATCACATTGTATTTATACACGTCGGCAAAGCTCAGCTCAAATTCCGCGAGCGCCAGACGGCGATTGATATCGTCCTCATCATTCGTCTGACGTTTTATCAGGCGTTCACGCAAAACCTCCATACTCGGCGGCAGGAGGAAAATCGGCACACAGTCCGGACGCAGACGCATAATATTCTGACCGCCCTCCACTTCGATAATGAGGAAGCAGATTTTGCCGTCGTTAATCGCTTTTTCAACGCCTTCTACCGGCGTGCCGTAATAGCACCCGTTATAAACGGTATGCTCCAGCAAGCCCTGTGAATTCATCAGCCGCTTGAATTCCTCTTCCGTTTTGAAGTAATAGCTAACGCCTTCAACCTCGCCCTCGCGCGGAGCGCGCGTGGTGGCAGAAACGGATTTGACTATGTCATCACGCCGCTTAAGCAGCTCGTGAAAAACAGTATCCTTGCCGCAGCCGCTCGGCGCCGAAAGAACGACGAGCATTCCCTTTTTTCTTTTTCTACACATCGGCATCCTCCTTAAACCGCTCTGCCACTGCAGCCGGCTCCAGATAACAAAGCACGATATTATCGCTGTCCGTAATAATCACGCTCTGCGTTTTTCTGCCGTGGGTGGCGTCAATCAGCGCGCCCTTTTCCTTGCCGGTCTGAATCATACGCTTGACCGGTGCGGATTCGGGCGATACCACCGATATCACTCTTTCGGCATTGATAAAATTGCCGAATCCGATATTGACTAATTTCATAGCAGTGTACCCTTATTCAATATTCTGAATCTGTTCTCTGATTTTTTCCACCTCAGCCTTGATATCCACGACCTTGCGCGCAATCGCAACGTCGCTTGCCTTGGAGCCGATGGTGTTTGCCTCACGGTTGATTTCCTGCACTAAGAAATCCATCTTACGTCCAACGGGCTCATCCGAATCAATAAAGGAATTCAGCTGCCCGATATGCGAACGAAGGCGCACGGTTTCTTCCGCTACGGCAACCTTATCCGCTAAGATGGCAACCTCCTGGATGATGCGGTTTTCATCAAGCGATACATCGCCAATTAATTCATGCACGCGCTGCACGAGCTTTTCGTTATATTCCCTAACGGTCTCCGGTGAGCGCTCCTCAATAAAGGAAACGCACTCCAGAATAAACTGACCGCGGGAGAAAATATCCTCACGCATTTTCGCGCCCTCTACCGTGCGCATCGCGACGAATTTTTCAAGCGCTTCATCGCAGACGGTTTTCACCTTTTCCCAGAGAGCGTCCTCATCCTCCTCCGACTTTCTGACAACCAGCACATCGGGATAACGGCTGACGGTTGAGGCGCCGTAATCAGCTTTGAGGTCATAGCGCTCCTCCAGCTCCTGCAGCGCTTTTACATACGCGCCAGCCAGCGTGTGATTCACCACGACATCGGCTGACTCCGTATCCAGCGCTTCGATACCGACAAAGCAATCCACCTTGCCGCGTGAAACGTTTGAATTAATATAACTTTTCAGTTTATCGTCAAGAAAACCGTACTGCCGCGGAATCCGCGACGAAAATTCAAAATAGCGGTGATTGACAGATTTAATTTCAACGGTAATGACATAACCGTCAAGCTCTTTTACGGCTCTGCCGAAGCCTGTCATCGAACGAATCATAAGGCACCTCCGAAATAGATCGGAAGAGCGTCGTGTAGGG
>CALGGQ010000252.1 GCA_937915775.1 uncultured Clostridia bacterium
GGACGCCTCATTCCAGCCCTTGTGGTAGCCGCGCACTGCCTTGAAAGCGTCCGCATCGGGATTTTTGCCGGTGGCAAGGAAGTACGCGCTGCGTAGCGCCGCCTCCATCACGCCGCCGGTGGTGCCGAAAATAACCGCGGCGCCGGTGCCGTCGCTCATCGGGTCGTCGAGCGGCTTATCCTCAAGCGCGGCAATATTAATGCTCGCCGCTTTAATCATCTTCACGAGCTCGCGCGTGGTGAGCACGATATCCACATCCTGCCCGCGCTCCTCGCTGCCCATGTTCTCATACGCCGCCTCTGCCTTTTTGGCAACGCACGGCATCACGGACACGCTGATGATATCCTTGGGGTCTCTGCCGATTTTTGCGGCAAAATAGCTCTTTGCCACAGCGCCGAACATCTGCTGCGGGCTCTTAGCGGTGGAGAGCTGCCCCACCATATCGGGATACTGCGTGCGCATAAAGCGTACCCAGCCCGGGCAGCAGGAGGTGAACATCGGGAAGGTGTTATGCTCCTTATCGCCGAGGCGCTGCAGGAATTCGCTGCCCTCCTCCATAATCGTGAGGTCGGCAGAGAAATTGGTGTCAAACACATAGTCGAAGCCGAGCTGGCGCAGCGCGTCGCCCATCTTTTCCATCGTCGCGTCCTCGGGAGCCAGTCCCAGCTCCTCGCCCCAGGCGGCTCTGACGGCAGGCGCCACCTGCACAATCTTCACCTTGCTGTCATCGGCAAGCGCCTCATACAGACGGTTCTTATCGTCGCGCTCATGCAGCGCGCCGACGGGGCAATGCGTAATGCACTGGCCGCAGACAGAGCAATCCGCCTGTTCAATGCTCAACCCGCCCTTTACGTCAACCGTCGTTCTGGCGCCGGTGCCGCAGACATCCCAGATACCGAGCGCCTGCACCTTATTGCAGACCTGAATGCAACGCATACATTTGATGCACTTTTCGTTATCGCGAATCAGCGGAAAATCCCGGTTCCACTTGATTTTTCTGATTTTCTTTTTATAAATATCGGCGGAGAGACCGAACTCCTCCGCAAGCGCCTGCAGCTGACAGTTGCCGCAGCGCGCGCAGGTTGCGCAGGCGTATTCGTGCTCGGAGAGAATCAGCTCCAGCGTTGCCTTGCGGGACGCCATCACCTTGGGAGAATTGGTGTAAATCACCATGCCCTCCTCCACGGCGTTATTGCACGCGGCAGCAAGGCGCTCCATGCCCTCAATTTCCACCACACAGATACGGCACGCGCCGATTTCGTTAATATCCTTGAGGAAGCACAGGGTGGGAATCATAATCCCGTTCGCGTTTGCCGCTTCGAGGATCGTCGTGCCGTTTTCGACGGTAATCGCTTTTCCGTTAATTGTGACGTTTACCATTTGAAAATCCTCCCTCCTTCAAAGCAGCCGTAGCCGAAGTGGTCGCAGCGCAGGCAGCGGTTTGCCTCTTGCATCGCTTCCTTATCGCTCATCCCGTATTCAAACGGGTCAAAATTGTTGTTGCGCTCCCCTGCTTCTTTCTCGCGCATATTGACCCTGCCGCAGGGCTTGCGGTCATAGATACGCGCCGGCGGCACTTCCACACCGCTCTCAATAATATGGTTAAAGCCGAGGTATTCGTCAATATTGGCAGCCGCCGCCTTGCCGGCGGCAATCGCCTTAATCACGGTGGCAGGACCGGTGGCGCAGTCGCCGCCGGAGAACACGCCGTCCATTCCGGCAATCATGGCAAAGCCGTCCGCGTCAATCTGGTCCCACTTGCGCGGCAGGCCATATTCGGCAAAACGGTCGCTCTCAATCGCCTGACCGATGGCAACTACCAGCACATCGCACGGGATTAAGTATTCCTCCTCGCCGGCATCCGTCGGTGCCGGTCTGCCGCGGCGGAATTCGCCAATCATCTGCTGCTTCACCCACAGACCTTTTACGCTACCGTTTTCGTCCTTTTCAATGCGGGACGGGGCCACCAGCTCTAAGATTTCCGCGCCCTCTGCCTGCGCGCCGAAGATTTCCTCCTCCAGCGCTGTCATATCGGCAATTCTTCTGCGGTACACCACGCTGACCTTGTCCGCGCCGGCCCTGACCGCCGTTCTCGTGCAGTCCATCGCGACGTTGCCGCCGCCAATGACGATAACCTTTTTGCCTGTGTAATCGGGGTATTCGCCGTCGCCGATGGCTTTGAGCATTTCAACGGCGGAAATGACGCCCTCGGCGTCCTCGTTTTCGAGCCCGACTTTCTTATCCTTATGCGCGCCGATGGCGATATACAGCGCGTCGTATTCCTCCGTCAGACGCTTTAATTCCTCAGCGGAATCGACCTTTGTATTGCGCTTCACCTCCACGCCGGTGGAGAGAATGCAGTCGATATCCTCCTGCAGCCTGGTGCGCGGCAGGCGGTAATTCGGAATGCCGTAGCGCAGCATCCCGCCGAGGTGCTGCTTTTCCTCAAACACGGTGGTCTGATGCCCCATCAGCTGCAGGTAATACGCGCAGGTCAGCCCGCTCGGACCGCCGCCGATAATCGCAATTTTTTTGCCCGTGGACGGCATACATGCCGGTGCCGGCACCTCGCCCGCCTTGTCGCACACGTAGCGCTTGATGCCGCGGATATTGACGGGGTCGTCAATCATCTGACGGCGGCAGTAATTCTCGCACGGGTGCTCACAAATCAGGGCGCACGCCGTCGGGAACGGATTATCCTTCCGAATCTGGCGCACGGCGTCCTCCGGCCTGCCGGCAGCGGCAAGGGCGATATAGCCCGGAATATCCACGTTCGCCGGGCAGCGCGTGACGCACGGCACCGGACGGTCAAAGCGGCACATACACTTGCCGTTTTTCACGTGGGCTTCAAAGTCCTCGCGGAAGCCTTTTACGCTGACGAGCACCATATTGGCAGCCTCGTAGCCGATAGCACAGTCCGCCGAAAGGTAGATAGACTGCGCCGTTTTTTCAATTAAATCAACCGTCGCCATCTCCGCTTCGCCGTCCAGCACGCTCTCAATCAGCGTGGCGAGCTGCCCGAGTCCCACGCGGCACGGCGTGCACTTGCCGCACGACTGCGAGTGGCACAGCCGCACAAAGCCCAGCGCCACGTCAATCGGGCAGGAATTGGTGGAGACAGCGTTCACGCGGCTGCCCAGCTCCTCATAAAGCCGGTCAACCGTGGCTTCAACCTTTGAAACGGATTGAATTTTTTGTCTTGCCATATTGAATGTTTCCTTTCCATTTGTTGTTTATATTATAAAAAATAAATGTTTTAAAGTCAATCCTTGTCGGCGTTTCGGCAAAACAGTTTCCTCAATTATCAAAACATCGGTTGAAAAATATCTCGTTATAAATATTTCATTCGCCTGTTTCGTCAGTCTCGTAAATGCTTTGGTTAAAGTCAATAAACGCAGGGGGAATCGTTGCTTCTGTTAACCAGATATCATTTTTAACATGATACAGTTGATAACCGTTTTGGTGCATTTTCTTTGCCAGAATTGGCAATGCAACGGAATTACCATGACGACCTCCCTTTTTGAGAGCGACAGCAATATCATCCGTTAAGAAAATATGATCCCTTGCTTTTTCCATTTGGGGAAATCTGATAATGCCGATTTTTTTGATACTCTCAAGGGCCTCTGTATGTGTTCCGTGATATAAATACTCGGGCGGTTCGGAGGGAGTATACATATCTTCAAGCCTTAAACCGATAGAATGCCCATAATCAGCTCTCATTCTGATGTGATTTTCATCAAAACTGAATCGCTCGTTGGCACCGATTGTTTCAATGAGCTCTTTATCGGCTTGGTACCCTTTATCATTAAGCGCCTCAATTAATTTGTCTACCTCAACATATCCTTGTTTATCACAAGTTAAGCCTAAAAACGCCGGCGAGTGCCGCAACACAGCCGTTACAATTCGTCCTACTTTTTTCTTTCCCATAATCTACTCCCGTCAAACAGTTGTTTAAAATCTTTTTTGTTTTAGAAAATTCCCTTCCAGGCTAACGCCTCCCCTTCATCCTGTGTTAAAGAAAGCATTTTCTCGCAAACCGCCTGTTTTCTGGTTGAGTTAATATATTCGGTTGATATGCTTTCATCAAACACAAGGGTAAATTTGACGATGCGCGCAGCATTATTATCATAGCATTCTCTCGCAAGCATAAAGAGCTTTTCCGCCGGAGTGCTCTCATTTTCAATCAATACATAAACTTCCATGTTATCAGTCGAAAAACTCGTTGTTTTTAAGTCATCAATTGATAAGAAGTTCGTGTTTTTGGGCGCGTCTTTTTCGGATATAATGTCAAAAACATCATATAATCTCGGCATATCGACGCGTTCTTTCCAGTGATTCCAATAGTATTTTCTCATCCAATCCGTATCATAAAATGATTCATTTGGGCTCATTCTGCAGCCGTTAGCTAAATCTTCTCCCACCTCGAGCAACAAGTCATGCATTTCCAAATCGGTTTTCCAACAATAATCTATACTGCCAAACCCGAGCCACGCACCAAGTATTTGTCCTGTTACAGAGCCGGTGGAGTCGCTGTCTCCGTTATGATTGACTGCCGTGATGATACCTTTTGAGAAGTCATCTTGATGCTTGATAGCACAATAAATGGCGATGGCAAGCGTTTCTTCCGCTACCCATCCTTCACCGAGCTCAATAAACGTATTATGATTCTCGTCGTGCACTAGTTCTATCGCATAATCGACCATTTCTGTCAAAACATTAATTCCTTTGGTATGGCGGAAAAGGTGAGCGATATAATCTCTTGCTTCAACAACCACTTCTTCCATGTTTGCATAGTTTTCACGCCTGAATACGATGCGGTTGAGCAAGTAAGTAAGCATCGCGGCAGGTAGATAACCTAACGGATGTGAATGTGTGATTGCGGCAACCTGTGCGCCTTCAAGCGTCAGCGCTTCAATATTGTTATCTTCATCAACATTATCTGTTACATCAAAAGCCAGCGCAAGCGGCGCTACTCGCGTCAGTCCTCCGCAACCCTTGCTATCGTTGACGGGAGCTTCCATGTAATCGACGCTATTTGTATCAATTCGGTCTTCTAAAGCCCAATGGCAGGTTCTTCCCGGCGCACGTATTGCAAACAGACCCGGCACATCGGTCAAAAATGTTGCACGGCCTTGTTGACTGCCTTTATGATATTCGCTGTATGAGAGCTGCTGTGTCTTCAGCCAATCCTGATAGGCATCTGCCACATATTGCCTTGGCATTTTGCGTTCCAGTTTTTCATCCAACAGCTGACAGGTTTCCCATTTGAGGACTCCGTTCGCCGTAAAAAGGGTCATTTGCGTATTGTCAGATATAAGAAGCGGTTTTCCGGTCTGCCTAAACATAATACAGTTTCTTATTCCGTTTTTTCCGTATGTTTTGCGTATCTCATCCAATGTCAAAATTTCCACATAATTGCCGAGCGCATCACCTACGGCACCGCCGACGATACAGCCTGCTATGGCGTTATATTTATCCGGGTGATTGATTAATTTGTTCTGTACATAGTTGGCCATCATAACCTCCGTAATTAATTGTTTCTTCGTTTTGTTCAATCCTTATCCTGTCACATCTTGTTTCCAAGCGGCAGAAATGCTGCTATGGCGTATAAATAATTTCACCCTGCACGATACCGTCGTAAACGCCTTTGCACAGGTCACGCTTATATAATAGCACATTCCCATTTTCAAAAAAGGTTTTTGGTTTATATCATATACAATAGCGGTTTTACCTGCCGATTGTGTCCATCCTTTAGGAAGCTTCGTATAGTAAAAACACCTATCTGGTTGTTCTGACAATTAACCGTTAAAGCTCTCACGCTCTTTTCAAATGGGTTCCAATATCATTCATCCAAAACAAGTTGAAAGGATTGTCAAAAATTACATCTGTTTTTTGCGCATTGCCTGCGCAAAATAAACTTGCGAGGAAGAAAATTGTTTGCAAGGGCGAAAGCGTCTTAGCACATAATTTCCCTTGCAGACAAAACTGAAAAGAGGTGTATTCAAGTGGCAAAGAACACAGTTCCTGAGGCTAAGGAAGCCCTTAACCGTTTCAAGATGGAAGCAGCTTCTGAGGTAGGTGTTAACCTGAAGCAGGGTTACAACGGTGACCTTACTTCCAAGCAGGCAGGCTCCATCGGCGGCCAGATGGTCAAGAAGATGATTAAGTCTTACGAAGAGAGCATGAGATAACACACGCAATAGTAAAAACGCCTTGGAAAATTCCAAGGCGTTTTTGGTTATCTGTTACTTATTTCAAAAAATCTTCTGCTGTTTTTACCAGATTTTCGGCGCTGAGACCGTACTCCTTGAGCAGCTGCGCCGCGGTGCCGGAATGACAGATCGGAAGAGC
>CALGGQ010000253.1 GCA_937915775.1 uncultured Clostridia bacterium
CTCGGCCCGGGGCTGAGCGGCAGCGCGGCGCCACAGCGAAAACATCCGGAGGAGATTTTTCCTCCGGATGTTTTCGCTTCTTATAGAACTTACAAAAACAAACAAATTTGCGCGCTGCTTTTGTCACGCTTTTATCAAAAATCAACTTTCGCGATTTAAAAGGGCTTGCACTTTCAGAGGTACTGTGATAAAATCCTTTCGTGTAATGGAATGATAGGGTATCTATATGCTTTTATTATCCGGCGAAAGCTCGCCCGACTGCGCGGAAAGACGCGCCTGACGTTCTGTGAACTTCGCCCCTGGGAGGGCCTGTTCAAATTAAAAAATCCATTAAGGAGGACACAAAATGAAGAAGTTTGTTGCAATGCTTCTGGCGCTGATGATGATCTTTGCCCTGGCCGCCTGCGGCAGCAGCGAGTCCGCCAGCACTGCGTCTGCCGGAACGGCGAAATATGTCTTTTTGAATGAAGGCTCCAACGCGATTTCCGCCATTCCGATGCGCGAGGGCACAAAGGTGATTCAGCTGTGGCACGGCTGCGGCGCTTTTAAGCGCTTTGGCTTTTCCACGGCGGATTTGATTTTCGGCGCCAGCCGCAAGGAACAGCTGCGCCATCCGTTTAACAAGAATTACAGCCTTGTCACCGTCAGCTCGCCCGAGGTTATCTGGGCGTATAAAGAGGCGATGAATCTGCCGGAGGACTGCGATGTTGTGCAGCCCGTCGGCTCCAGCAGAACCGACATATTCTTTGATAAAGCATTTATCGACAACGCTTACCGGGAGGTTTACAAAACCATTCCCGATGCAAAAGGCAAGAAAATTCTGCTTTATGCGCCGACCTTCCGCGGCAGGGTAGCGAGAGCAACCACGCCCGATATGCTCAACGTCAAGATGTTCTATGAGGCGTTCAAGGATGAATATGTGCTGCTCTTTAACCATCATCCGCTTGTGAAGGAACGCCCGGAAATCCCGCCTGAGTATGCCAAGTTTGCTTATGACGTGACGGGTGTGCTCAGCATTGAGGATTTAATCTGCGTTTCGGACATCTGTATTTCCGACTATTCCTCGTTGGTGTTTGAATTCAGCCTGTTTGAGCGACCGCTGATTTTCTTCGCCTACGATTTAGACGATTATTTTGACTGGCGCGGCTTTTATTACGATTATAACGAGCTGGCACCCGGTCTGATTGCCCGCACCAACCGTGAGATGATTGATTACATTCAGCATATCGATACCCGGTTTGACAAGCAGGCGATTATTGATTTCAAAAACAAGTTTATGAGCTCGTGCGACGGTCACGCCACTGAGCGCATTATTGAATACGCCTTTGACAATCCTCAAGCGCACCGAAAGGACTGTGCGCATTTCGAGGAGTTCCACACTGTTCCGAAGGTGGAAAACAGCTACTTCCCGTATTTCCGAAAGCTGCAGATTATCAGCGAGCAGAAGGAATATGCTGCGCCGTACTATCGGCAGCTGTGCGGTAAGCCGATTGTGGAGGACAGCGTCGTCGTCTTTGACGTTACCTCGCCCGAGCTGATGTATCTGCTGAAAAAATACGGCGGCGAGCATCTTACCGTGATTAGCGGCGGTGACTATCTGCATGAGGTTATCACCAAAATTGCCGAGGCAAACTATATCTTTATTGACAAGCCGAATTCACTGCTGGACAGCCTGGATTTGCGGGAGGAGACAAAGGTCATCCTGATTCCGGAGCGTGCCATTCAGACGGAAACCTTCGGCGTGGATTCCAAGGAATACCGCAGCGGCTTAAAGCGCGAGCAGTATCAGCTGGCGCCGCTTTACCGTAATCTGTCTGCCGCAACGATGCTGACAAAAGAGGTTGCGCAGCTATACAGCACCGCCTTCGGCAAGGAGATTAAAATGCTGCCGGTAGGTGATTTGCGCACCGATGTTCTGTTTGACACAAAGTACCGCGAAAGAGCGCTCAAAAGCCTGTATGCTGCGTTCCCGCAGTTTGAGGGTAAGCAGATTATTACCTTTATCGCCGAGGATACCGACTCGCCGAATAAGACGATGGCATATGAATATCTGAGCGATAAATACGTCATTCTGCTTTACAGCGAAAAGCCGTTTGAACCGATAGAGGAGCCGGTAGAGGAAACGGAAAATTACTTTACCGAATCCATAGCCGATGTCAGTGATGTGCTATCGCTTTACGAGCTGCTGGCGATTACCGATATTTTAATCGGCGAGGTGCGCTCGGAGGTGCTGACCTTTATGGCAACCGGCAAGCCGCTGTTCATCTATGCGCCTGCGCTGCAGGCGGCGAAGGATACCGAGGGCTATTTTGATAATGAACAGCTGCTGCCGACGAAAGTCTATAACGATATAGACGATATCGTGCAGGAAATCCTCGACATCAGACATTATGACTATACAAAGTATTTTGACATCAAGAGCCGCTTCCTGGCACTTTGCAACGGCAGGAGCACACGGCGACTGATGGAGATGATATAATTCACATTGAGTGGTATAAGAGGTGGAATATGAGCTTTGGCATAATTGTTTATACCGGTGAAAAATTTAACTACGCGGAAAAAGGCGTTTTCCTCTTCCGCTGCCTGAAAAGCATTGAACGGCAGACGGAAAAGGCGGAAACGGTGGTGCTCTGCCATAAGGATGACAAGCTGACGCTGGAGGCAATGGACAAAATGAATGTTGCCACCGCGACCTTCAAAAACCCTGCCAAGGGGATGAACGACTGTATCCGCGGTCTGGACGCAACCCATTTTGTAATTGCGCGCTACGATTCTATTTTTGCGCCGGAGGCAGTGCGTACCTTCTCGAGAAGCAAGGACGGCTGCTCCATGGTTTTTAACGCCTCTGCCAGAACGGCAAAGGGCGCCACGGAATTCGCACCGATTTATGAGACGGTTACAAAGGAAAATCAGCTGAATACCTCGCTGAATGTCTGGAATATGACGTTTGACAGGCAGGTGATTGAGAAGGGCAAAATCCGGTTTTATGATTTCAAATACCCGGACCAGTACCTGTACATAGCGCGGTATATGGCGCTGTGTCAGAAGGTGGAATATGAAAACAGTGTGCAGATGTGCCTTGACCGCTCGATGACCATTTCTCTGAAAATGAAGGCAGGCTTCTATAAGGACCGTAATGCCGAAATTCTCGGAACGGCACGCTTCCTCAAAAAGAAG
>CALGGQ010000254.1 GCA_937915775.1 uncultured Clostridia bacterium
GGCGCAGACGACCACGAACTTGCCGGCTTCGTTTTCCATGCGCGTCATCAGCGAGGAAAGACCGCCGCTCTCCAGCAGAAAGCCGAGCGTGCTCTCGGCAGAGCCGCTCATATAGACCGCGCGGATACGCCGGCAATACTGCTCATAGGTGCTGCGAAACGCCTTGTTGAGCGCTGCAATCCGCTCCTCGAGCGCCGTCACCTCCTGCTCAATCGTCTGGCGCTCGGCGGTGTTGGCAGAGATGCTCTGCTCGAGCGTTTCCACGCTCTGCTCAATCTCCTGCGCGTCCTGCTTGGCAAGGTCATACTGCTCGCTGAGGTACTGAATTTTTTCATTCAGCACGCCGATGTATTCCTCGGTTTCCTTGCTTTGCTCGTTATAGCTCTCCAGCTTATCCTCGATTTCCTGCAGCTTCTGCTCGATTTCCTCGCGCTGCTCCTCTAAGGAAGCCTCCGTTTCCTCCTCCGCCATGGCGCCGAGCGGCGCGACGGAGCAAAACAAAAAGCAGAAACTCAGTAATATGATAAACATCCTTTTCATTGCTGTTATCCTCGTTCCGGGTTTAATTCAGAGATGAATATACCGATACAGTATAATCATAACACTTTTATTATCATAAGTAAATTGGAAAATATTAAAATTATTTATTTTTTCTTTGATATTTGTAAACAATATTTAAATAAGGCGTCTATCCGTTGACTTTTTGAGGTGCGTATGTTATAACGATAGCGCTTAAAAGCTAACCTTACAAAATTGTTAGTTTTTCTTCACAAATCCGTCACAATTATCTGGTATAGTCTATCATCGCGCAAGCCATACCGGCTGCGGAAAACTTTGACATTTCTTTATTTTCTCTTTACGAAATGCAACAAAGCAGGCGGTATAATTTGCGTAATCTTGATGGGAGAACGCTATGAAAAACATTTTAGAGCTGCTGGAGGCAAATGCAAAAAAATTTGAAAACAAAGCAGCATTTATTGATATAAATGATACTATTACCTATGGAGCGCTGTGCGATACGGCAAAGCGTATCGGCTCCTGCCTGCTGCAGACAGGCTGCCGCAAGCAGCCCGTCGCCGTGTATCTTGACAAAAGCGTGCATACGGTGGAAGCGATGCTCGGCGTCGTTTACAGCGGCAACTTTTATGTGGTGATTGACAGCGAAATGCCCGTGGAGCGCATCGGCAAAATTTTTGCCACCCTGCAGCCCGCCGCCATTCTGACGGACGCGCAGTATCGAAAAAGCGCCGAAGCGCTTGGGGTTGAACGCATTTTCACGCTGGAGGAGACAGCCGCCTTTGCCATTGACGAAGCGGCGCTTGCCGCTGTGCGCGACAGGCAGATTGATACCGACGCGCTCTATGCGCTTTACACCTCCGGCTCTACCGGCGTGCCGAAGGGCGCGCTGCTGACGCACCGCAACGTGCTTGCCTACAGCGCATGGGTGGTAAGCACCTTCGGCATTGACGAGCATACCGTTTTCGGCAACCAGACGCCGTTTTACTTTTCGATGTCTGTCACCGATATTTACGCCACCCTGCGCAGCGGCGCCACGCTGGTGATTATCCCAAAGCAGCATTTCACCTTCCCGATAAAGCTGATAGAATTTCTGAACGAATACCACATCAACACGATTTATTGGGTACCGTCCGCAATGGCGATTGTTGCCGGCTTCAAGCTGTTTGATTTTGTCAAGCCGCAGGCGCTGAAAACCGTGCTGTTTGCGGGTGAGGTGATGCCGACCAAGCACCTGAACTACTGGCGGCGCAACCTGAGCCCGGATATCCTTTACGCGAACCTTTACGGTCCGACGGAAACAACGGATATCTGCACCTACTATGTGGTAGACCGCGAGCTGGAGGACGATGAGGTGCTGCCGATTGGCAGGCATTGCGATAACTGCGACGTCTTTATCGTGAACGAAAAGGGCGAGCGGGCAAAGGTCGGCGAGGAGGGCGAGCTCTATGCCAGAGGAGTATATTCTTGTAATCCTCATTGTCAATCAAGAAAATGTATTTATAAAATAAACTCATTGTTCTTCTGATAATTTCAATATCTTTTTTGGATATGTTTTCCTCATAACAACTAAAATATTTATAACCGTGAGATGATGGTGTATGTAAATGAAATAGGCACTTATGAAAAAAGCCAGATCGGAAGAGCGTCGTGTAGGGAAAGAGTGTAGATC
>CALGGQ010000255.1 GCA_937915775.1 uncultured Clostridia bacterium
TGAGCTGTGATTTTTCATCCTTCAGGGTGAAATACATATGCCCGCTCTGATAATAATGCTTGAAATTGGAAATTTCACCGCTGATGTAAATATTGCGCACCTGCGGTATCTCATTTAACAGGGCTTTGATATAGGTATTCACCTGTGAGACGGTTAAAACTGTCATTTACTGATTTTCCTTTAAATAGGCATAGACGGCGCAGCCTGCCGCGTTATCAAGCGAAAACTCGGGTGCGGCAAAATACGCCTGAAACCTACTGTTAATCGTTTCTCTTAATAAGGAATTAGAGGAGACGCCGCCGGAGAAAATAACAGGCAAATCGCCGTGCTCCTGCAAGAGCGTTTGCAGCATTGCCGATACGGTTTCGGCAATATAAGTGAGCACAAACTTAGCAATGTCCTCACGGCATTCGCCTTTAGACAGCATCTGCTGCGCCTTATTCTCTACACCTGAGAGCGAGCAGTTACCGTCAATCATGGTGGGTTTTACTCTGAATTCCCGCGTGCTGTTCTTTGACAGCCTGTCCAGCTCCTTGCCGCAGGGAAACGGCAGACCGAGCATCACGCCCGTTCGGTCAATCGCCTGCCCTGCCTTTAAATCAAGACTGCTGGAAACCAGCTGTGCTTTGATAAGCTCGTCCCTATCAGGTGTCACCAGCAGCGCTTCCGTTGTGCCGCCGCTGAGATGAAAAGCAAGGTGCTTTTCGTGAATTAAATCGAGCCTGTCCGCAGAATACAGAGCGGCTAAAATATGCCCGTTCTGGTGTGAGGTGCGATATAGCGGCACACCGTTTGTGTGCGCAACGGCATCTGCAACGCCTTCTCCGACGAGGAAGCACGGCATATAACTACCTTCCACACTGCGCGGTCTGGTGCTGACGCCGACTGCCTGCAAATCGCTGCAATCGAGCTGCTGCAGCAGCGGCGGCAGATTGACGGTATGCTGAAACACCGCTTCGCTTTGCCGCAGCCCGCGCTCCCCTGCTTTCACCGTCAGCAGTTTTTTTGCCTGACGGATTTCCCTGCCGTCAAACACGGCGCAGGAGGTGGTATAATTACTGGTATCAAAGCCGAGGAACATTATGCTCTGCTCCTTACGAACGCGCCGAGCACGCCGTTAATGAAAGCAGCGTCCTCCTGAGAGGCAAATTTCTTGCCAAGCTCGACCGCTTCGTTAATGGCAACGGAATCCGGCACATCCTCACAATAAATGATTTCATATACGGCAAGACGCAGCACCGAAAGATTGACTTTCGGAAGGCGGTTAATTTTCCACCCTTTGAGGTAGCGGGCAATGATATCATCCAGCTCTGCCTGCTTTTCGGAAACGCCATTATATAAGGCTTTGGCATATTCGCCGACAGGCTCCATCGCCTCGCTGTACAGCGCTATTGCCTCCGACGGTTCACCGCTGAACAGGGTCTGAAACACCAGATAAAACGCCTGTTCACGTTCTTCACTTCTTCTCATCCTGACACATCCTTAAAAAAATAAGCCGATTAAATGCTTCCATTCAATCGGCAATCATTTTTTTCAGTTATGAAGGTACACAGTCTCTGCCGATTGAACTTTTCAACGCGGCTATTATAACATAAAACGAATAAATATACAATAGTTATTTAATAAATTATGATTTGCACTGAATGACGGAAACGTTTTCAAACGACACGCCGAGCTGCTGCATCGCAATTTCCTTCATTTGCAGAATAATATCGTCCGTCAGCTCGTCAACGTCAATGATAACGTCCACGCGCGTACCGTCGCTGCTGACGACGGCAAGGCAGTGCTTAACCCCTTTGGCTGCGGCTAAGGTTTCAATCTTGTTCTCGATGCTGATGTAGTTCGAAATCTGGGCAATACCCTCGCTGGCAATCTTCTTAGATTCCTCGCTCTCATCGGCTTTGTCAATGATGGACTGCAGCTTTTCTATCGCTTCATCACGCGCTGTCTGGCGCTCTACCCGCGCCTGTGAAAAGTATTCGCTTTCGGCATTCTGCGACTGCGTCGTGCCGTCAACATATTCCGCCTCACCCAGCGTTTTTGTTTCGGAGGAGGTAATGAGCGGTCTGACGGAGGCTGAAAAATCGGAGTTTTCATAATACCAATTACCCATAACGCCGATGCCGAGCAGCAGCACAAACGCCGCCACAGCAACACGGGTACGCTTGGCTTTTCGCACCTTCAGTTCCTTTTCACTGAGAATCGGCTGTTCGGCGGCAGCATTTTCGGCAGGACTGTCCTCTGCCCCTGCCTTTTCCCATTCTTCCTCAAAGGCACGTTCCGCCTCAGACTTGAAGGCATCGTCGTTTGCCGCCTGGTTTAAGCTGTTAATTCTTTTTTTCATACCGTTCACCCTTTATATTTTGAAACACTGATTTTTGACACGGAAATGTTGTAGAGCGAAGCAATGCTGTTAATAATGCTTTCGCGCACCACGGTGCTGTCAGCCCCGTCACAGACAACGGCAACACCCTGTACCGCCGGATAATACTGCTTAATAAGCACCGGCGTTTCGCCGTCCTGCCCGTCATATAATACATATTCATAATTCTTGGAATAAGAACTGTCACTTTCGTTTTCCTGCTGATTTCTGGCAAAAACGCTTTCCGGCGTATCCTTGAGCGTTATCATCACCTTGCACCTGCCGGCGCCCTGAATGGAGCCGATGAGATCCGCTGTTTTTTCCTCCAGAGAAGCAATATAAGAGGCATAGAGATTTTCTTCCTTAGCTTGCTGCTTTTTGGCGCTCTGTGCGTGCGGCAGCATTTCGGAGAGCAGTATCAGTAAAATACACACCAGCCCCAGCAGCACAAAAAGCCGGATACGCTTATCGCCCGAGCGCCATTTGTTTAACAGCTCTGTCCATTTATTCTCCAAGATATATCACCCTTGCATTGATGCCGAGCGCATCAAATACGATTTGTTCCACATCGCTTTTATCTGCCTCGTCCGGCACGGCAATCTGCACCGATTTTACCGTGATTTCACCCGTCTGATAATCCGCCTTCAATTCACTCTGTACCGACGCGCCGATGATACCGTTCTCCTCCAACACCGCCTTGATTTGCGCGTTCACGGCATTTTCATAGACCGCGTTATTCTCCACAACAGACGGTGTTTCGAACTGCCAAGCATCAAATGAGAAGCGCTCGGCGCTCAGCCCTGTAAACGGATAGAGAAACGAGGTGAAAACAAAGAAAGCAATCAGTAGACGGTAAAAGCGCTGCATTTTACCCTTCGGCGTAAAGAGCGACACGATAACCGCCGCAATCAGCGAAAGGCAGATACAAAACGTCCATTCCTTTAAAAACTCCATAGCCTACGCCGTCCTTGCCGCTATCAGCACGCCGACGGACACTACCGTCGTCAGCATTGCCATAATAAGTACCACATAGATAAGCAGCATCGCATCCTTGAACACGCCGAGCATCTGCGATACGGCATTGTCACCGAACACATCGCAAATCAGCTGAGAAAGCGCCAGCACGCCGCGCCAGAGCAGCACCTCAATGACCGACGGCAGCAGCACCAGAGCCGCCGCTATCATGCCGACAGTGCCGACGCTGCCTTTTATCAGCGAAGAATACGTCTGAATAGCGGTGAGTCCCTCGCTCAGCGCACCGCCGACCACCGGCACGGCAGAGTTAATCATAAAGCGCATGGAGCGCATACCGAGTACGTCGGCGCGCGCTGCAACGGTGGTTTTCAGCGACAATACGGAAACGAATACACCTGACAGAAACGCCATTGCAGAGGTCAGTATCTTCTTTAGCGATGCGGTAAGCCTTGACAGTCCGATTTGCGGACGGAGCGAGGAGCATATCCCGATGGCAAGAAAGCAGTTGATAACCGGCATCAGCACGTTGGCACTCAGAAAGGATAAGCCTTGAGATAGCATCAGCAGCATCGCGTTGGAGGAAAACGAAGCACCGACACCGCCGCCCGCTGCTACAATCGCGCAAAATACCGGCACAAAGGCGTAAATAAAATCCGCCGTAATGCCGATGCCGGAGGCAGCCAGTCCGACAGTCGGGCTGATTTTAATCATCAGCACCGAGGCAATGACCAGCGCCGTGACAGCGGCATACAAATCGCTCATTTCGCCGCCATTCTCCTTGATGCTTTGAAACAGCGAGGACAGTATGACGTAAACCAAAACGGCAAGCATCGCTTCCAACGGCGCCTTAACGCCGCTTTTCACAAACCGTTGCAGCAGGCGCAGCACCTCATCAAACGATAAGCCGGATATACTCTCTAAATCAAAATCATCTATATTTAATTCACGAAGCAAATCATAGGTATCCTCATTCAGCGTTTCCTCAAAAAAGGATAAATCCCAGCTCTGCAGATAATCATGATAGTCCTGCTGCGTAGCGCCCTCCACGCGGATAGGCAACAGCAAAAACAGCACTAAAGCGATGAGAAGTCTTTTCATTTCACAAGTCCCGTAACAATCGTAATAATTGTTTCAAAAACCGGCAATACTAAAGCGATTACCAATATTTTGACCGCCGTTTCCGTCATTGAGGCAAGTGCCGATTCGCCGTTATCGCGGCAGACATCGCTGACGAGCTGCGCCGCCAGCGTGATGGCAAGCACCTTGAGCATCAGCTTCAGGTATGACGCTGTCTGCGCATTCATATTGCCGATACGCTTAATGCCGTCCACAACGGTTTTCACTTCCCCTGCTGCGCTGAAAAACAGCAGGCACGCGCCGGAAACAGACAGCAGCACTGCCACCGGCTTGTTTTTATCCTTCAGCAGCAGCGAGCAAAACAGCACGGAGACAGCAATGCCGAGCAGCTTAACCATACAGCATCAGCTGTAAATCAAACAAATCGCGCACCGATTTAAACAGGCTGCTGATTTGCGGCACCAGCATCATCAGCACGACGATAACGCCTGCGAGCGTTGTCAGCATCGCCTGGTCATCACGTCCCGAGCGTATCAGCAATGTATTGAGCACCGCAACGATAATGCCGATAGCGGCTACTTTAAAGATGAAATTGACATCCATTTCTTTTCACTCCGATGTTATAACAATACTGCCGACAGCAGTACCCCGCCGAAAAAGCCGAAGGAGAGATACAGCCGCGCGTTCTTCCGATACGCCGCTTCATATTCTGTCAGTGCATTTTTGATGTATTCCCTGCACCCGTCGATGAATACCCGCTGGGCTTTCCCGTCGCTCTTGCCGAGCGAATAAAAAAAGTCACTCAAAAAGCGGCTGTCCTCCGTGCTCAGAGGCGAATGAATCGCTCGTTTATCCGTGATGTATTCGTCCGTTATTTCAAGATACTGCAGCGGGTATTTGGCAAGAATTTCTTTGACGGGTGTTTTGCGCGTGACAATTTCCTGCGACAGCCTATCACAAAAGACGAGCAGCTCGCGGCACAGCAATACACGGCGCCGCGCCGTTTCAGACAAAAGATAACCGATTGCCGTCGTGCACAGAATCAGCCCCGTCATTCCTGCATATTTCACCGTACACCTCACCTGCCTCAATAATCAGCGGACGATAGGTATATTCCTCGAGCATCACGATGTACGAAAACTCACCCGTCGCCAGCAGCGCTTTCACAATCGGCTTGTGCAGCAAATCCTCACGGCACCCAATATGCACCGACAGCGCAAAGCTGACGCCGGAAGAAAAAGCGATACAAATCCGGGAGAATCAGGATGGGTGAAGTCAGAAGAATCAGCTTAGGCCAGTCGGAAGCGTGCAGCGGATCTATTTCGAACATCTTGTAGGCAACCTGCTGGATGAATATCTGACCCGATAGGATTACTACCAGAATAAACACAAATCCCCTGCCAAAGGTTGCACTCAACGGTCGGATGCCTTTGGCAGCTTCTATGAGGTCGAGCAGCAGGGAACGACCTGTGTTGTAGTAGCGGACGTTGAAGAGATTCCAGACTTGGAGCAATACAAAGGTGGTAAAGAAGAGACCTTCGTCGTAATCGCTGATTCGGTGGTCTTTGTTCAGATAGAACCAGAAGCGGGTCATCAGCAGGAAGAAAAAGGCACCCCAGCCAGTAATGTAAGCCATCATATAACGATCCACGATATGCGCTTTGGGGCTGCGGGGATAGTCGTTCATTACACGGGGGTCGGCTGGCAAAGAAGAGAGAGCCATTGCCGCGAACGTATCCATAATCAGGTTTACCCACAGCATCTGTGTGACATTCAGCGGTGACTTCAAACCGGTAAAAGCACCCAAGAGTACCACTAAACAGGCACAGACGTTGATGGTCATCTGGAAAATGATAAACCTTCGCAGATTCTGATAGAGAGAGCGTCCCCACAGGATGGCGCGATTGATGGAGACAAACGAATTGTCGATAATGGTGATATCCGAGGCTTCTTTGGCACGAGCCGTTCCGTCACCCATCGATAAACCGACTTGTGCTTTTGCCAACGCCGGAGCATCGTTGGTTCCGTCGCCTGTAACGGCTACGACTTCTCCGTTCCGCTGCAAAAGCATAACCAGGCGGGCCTTATCGTCGGGACGGGCGCGGGCAATAATCTTGATGCGATTCTCTTTGAGCCGCATTCGGGCTTCCTCGTCCGACATCGCGGCAAATTCAGGTCCGGTTACGGTTTTGTCGTCCTCGCCGGGTTGCAGCAAGTCGATCTGTCTGCCAATCTCGTTGGCGGTACCGACGGTATCGCCGGTAACAATAATCACGTTGACGTGTGCCTGATTCTTGCAGACTTGGATTGCCTCTCGGACATCGCTGCGGATAGGATCGGCAATGCCTACAATACCAATGAAAGTATCGTTGATGGCAAAGCCTAAGGTGCGGAATGCCTTGTGCTGATATTCATCGAGTGTCGCCAGGATCTGCTCTTTTGTCAGACCTTCCGCCAAGTGTTTGCACATTTGCAGGACAATCTCCGGGGCACCCTTGACGAAAGTCGTTTCGCCCACTTGCGTAAGCATATATTTGGTTTCGGTGCTGAAAGGTTGTTGGCGTGTGACGGTTTCCGACTGGCGGAATGTCCGATAATCCACATCCCGGTTCTTCAGCCACTGT
>CALGGQ010000256.1 GCA_937915775.1 uncultured Clostridia bacterium
TCGGTAAAATCCCCTCCTCCCCTGCCAACCACCTTTCCACTCTGTGCAACCAGATGGTGAACTTCCTCGGTATTATGCAAAATGAGTGGGCAGGCGCACAGGCGTTCTCCTCCTTTGATACATATCTTGCCCCGTTCGTAAAAATAGACAACCTTTCCCAGAAAGAGGTTAAGCAGTGCATTCAGTCCTTCGTCTACGGCGTGAACACACCGAGCCGCTGGGGCACGCAGGCACCGTTCTCCAACATCACGCTTGACTGGGTAGTCCCCAACGACCTGAAGAACCTGCCCGCTATCATCGGCGGCAAGGAGGTTGACTTCACCTACGGCGACTGCCAGAAGGAAATGGATATGGTCAACAAGGCGTTCATCGAGATTATGATTGAGGGCGACGCCAACGGACGCGGCTTCCAGTATCCGATTCCGACCTACTCCATCACCCGCGACTTTGACTGGAGCGAAACCGAGAACAACAAGCTCTTATTCGAAATGACCGCTAAGTACGGCACACCGTATTTCAGCAACTACATCAACTCCGATATGGAGCCGAGCGATGTACGTTCCATGTGCTGCCGTCTGCGCCTTGACCTGCGCGAGCTGCGTAAAAAGTCCGGCGGCTTTTTCGGCTCCGGCGAGTCCACCGGCTCCATCGGCGTTGTTACCATCAACCTGCCGAGAATCGCCTATCAGGCAGCGGACGAAAAGGATTTCTACGCCCGTCTGGACCACCTGATGGATATTGCGGCACGCAGCTTAAAGACCAAGAGAACGGTCATCACTACCCTGCTTGACCAGGGACTGTATCCGTACACCAAGCGTTACCTCGGCACCTTCTCGAACCACTTCTCCACCATCGGTCTGATTGGTATGAACGAGGTGGGTCTGAATGCGAACTGGCTGCGCGCCGACCTGACTGACCCGAAGGTACAGCGCTTTGCGCGCGACGTGCTCAACCATATGCGCGAAAGACTGTCCGACTATCAGGAGCAGTACGGCGACCTTTACAACTTAGAGGCGACGCCGGCGGAATCCACCACCTATCGCTTTGCGAAGCACGACAAGGAGGATTTCCCGGACAGGCTACACAGAGGATATCTTCTCCGCTCTTGACATTCAGGACGATTTACAGACGCTGTACACCTCCGGCACCGTATTCCATGCGTTTCTCGGTGAAAAGCTGCCCGACTGGAAGGCTGCTGCCAATCTTGTCCGCAAGATTGCCGAGAACTACAAGCTGCCTTATTACACGATGTCACCGACCTATTCCGTCTGCAAGGATCACGGCTATCTGACCGGCGAGCAGTATACCTGCCCGATTTGCGGCGCTAAGACCGAGGTCAACAGCCGTATCACCGGCTACTACAGACCGATTCAGAACTGGAACGACGGTAAGGCGCAGGAATATAAAGACCGTAAGGTTTACAACATCGGCCGCTCTCACCTGACCCACACCGGTCCGAATCCGGCGCCGGTTGATGAGCCGGTTGTTACCGAAACTGCCCCGACGGCGGTGACCGAAACTGCAACGGCAGACGCCGATGTTATCCTGTTCAAGACAGCAACCTGCCCGAACTGTAAGGCAGCTGCGGCGCTGCTTGACAAGGCAGGCATTGCCTATACGGCGCTCAACGCCGATGAGCAGCCCGAGCTGGTTGCCAAGTACGGCATCAAGCAGGCGCCGACGCTGATTATCAACGGCGCAGAGGGTTTTGAAAAATTCCGCGGTGTTTCCGACATCAAGGGATGGTTGTCGTCTCAACATATTTCGTGATTGAAAGCATTACTGAAGTAACGCTTAGTAATCACTTCATATGTTGTTCCTCTCCGAAAATTGCATCACCGCAATTTTCGGTTAAAAAAACGGGCGGTCATTGACCGCAGATCGGA
>CALGGQ010000257.1 GCA_937915775.1 uncultured Clostridia bacterium
ACTTAAAAACACCAAAATGAGCACGGCAATCGCCGTGCTCACTCTTCTTTATGACGAACGCCGCGTTGGCATTCTGTTTTCTAATGCGGAGTTCGGAAATTTTGGGTGCTGCGCACGGCGATTTATTCTCCGTTCCACTGGAAGTGCGCCATATCCACTCTGCCGTCAATGAATTGCACGCCCTCACCCTCCAGCAGCAGAATCTGCATATTTTTGCCGCCGAAGGCAAAGGCGGAGGACGGCTCACCGAGGCGGTTCACCACGCGGAAGCAGGGAATCGAATCCGGGTCGGGATTGACGTGCAGAGCATAACCCACTACCCTGCTCCACCGCGGATTACCCGCCAGCAGCGCCACCTGACCGTAGGTCGCTACCTTGCCGTACGGAATCCGTTTCACCACCTCATATATCTTTTCAAACGAATTTTGCATTTTGACACCTCTTGTCAAAAAACAGCGTTCCCGAAAGGAAACGCTGCTCTTGTGATAAACTGATTATCTCTTACTAAACTGCGGTGCACGACGTGCTTTCTTGAGACCGTACTTCTTTCTTTCCTTCATTCTCGGGTCACGAGTGAGGAAGCCAGCCTTCTTGAGTGTGGGACGAAGGTTCTCATCATACTGCAGAAGCGCTCTGGCAATACCGTGGCGGATAGCACCTGCCTGGCCGGTAACGCCGCCGCCGTTTACGCGGCAAACGATGTCGAACTTCTCAGCAGTCTCGGTCAGCGCGAGCGGCTGACGGACGATGAGCTTGAGGGTTTCAAGACCGAAATAATCGTCGATATCTCTGTCGTTAATGGTGATTTTACCGGTGCCGGCATAAACGCGTACACGAGCAACGGATTCTTTTCTTCTGCCTGTTCCGTAGAAATAAGGATTTGACTCATACATAAGTTAGTTACCTCCCCTTAAAATTCCCAAGCTTCCGGCTTCTGTGCCTCGTGCTTGTGCTCTGCGTTCTTGTAAATCTTGCATCTGGTGAGCTGCTTTCTGCCAAGTGTGTTGTCAGGAAGCATACCCTTCACAGCGAGCTTCATAGCGAAATCGCTCTTATCCTTCATCAGAATGCCGTACTTTACCTTCTTAAGGTTTCCGATATAGCCTGAATGATGATAATAGAACTTCTTATTCAGCTTGTTGCCGGTCAGGGCTACCTTGTCCGTGTTAACGATGATAACGAAGTCGCCGCAATCCGTATGAGGAGCGAAGATGGGCTTGTGCTTGCCTCTGAGCAGTACAGCAGCTTCCGCAGCAACTCTGCCGAGCGGTTTGCCGGCTGCGTCAATAACATACCACTTGCGCTCGATTTCGTCAGCCTTGGGCATAAATGTTGACATAGTCATTTCCTCCGAAAAGTTATTTTTAATGTGTTGCTTATCATAGCAGAAGAGACAAAAAATGTCAACACCTAAATTAAAATAAATTGTGCTTTCTCCGTTTTTCTCTTTTATTCTCTCGTTTTTATAGTGTTTTCTCATTTATTATTTACGCTTTTCATTGAGCCGTATCTATGGTAAAATAAGGGTGTTCTAATGAAATTCTAATGTTCAAGGGGTATCTTATCCCTGAGGTGAGAGATATGCGCATTTTAATTGCAGAGGACGAAAGGGATTTAAACGCCCTGATAACGAAAAAGCTGACGCGCGAGGGCTACAGCGTTGACAGCGCGTATAACGGAAAGGAAGCGCTTGATTATATCGGACTTGCGGAATACGACTGCATTCTGCTCGATGTGATGATGCCGGTGTACGACGGCTTTACCGTTATTCAGAAGCTGCGGGCAAAGGGCATCGGCACGCCGGTGATCTTTCTGACAGCGCGCGACACTGTCAGCGACAGAGTGCAGGGGCTGGACGCGGGCGCTGACGATTATCTCGTCAAGCCGTTCTCATTTGAGGAGCTGATGGCGCGCATCCGTGCCAACACGCGCCAGAAGGGCGGCACCCGAAGCAGCGTATACACCGTTGCCGATTTAACGCTCAATACGGCGAAGCACACGGTGCAGCGCGGCGGCGAAACCGTTTCCCTGTCCGCCAAGGAATATCAGCTGCTGGAATACCTGATGCAAAATGCGGGCATCGTGCTCTCACGCGAGCAGATTGAAAATCACATCTGGAATTTCGATTACGAGGGCGGCACGAACGTGGTGGACGTCTACATCCGCTACCTGCGCCAGAAAATCGACGAGGGATATGACGAAAAGCTGATTCGCACTGTGCGCGGCGCCGGCTATACCATAGGAAAATAAGTATGAACAAGTTATCTATTAAAACCAAAATAACGATAGGTGTTTCACTGTTTGCCATTCTGGTGTCGCTCATTTCAGCGCTCTGCGTGCTGTATTTCAGCTACCATATCAGCGACCGCACGACCAAGCGCAACCTGATTGCCGCGGTGGAAGCCAATATGAACGAGCTGCAAATTTACAGCGACAGAGCGGATTTGCACCTGGACGACGCCTTCGACGTGCTGGTAGAATACGGCGACCTGTTTATTGAAATCGACGATGATTTCACCAAGGAGGTCAACGGCATCACGACCTCGCTGTACGACGGCGCCTCGGTACTGTACGGCGAAAGCATCATCGACGCCGCGGAGTATCCCCTGCAGGAAATCGGCATTTATGGGGTCACCGAAGGCGGCAACCGCTACTATATATATGATAAAAAAATTAAGGACGAGGCTCATACCCTCTGGCTGCGCGGCATTGTTTCGCGCCGGGCAGACTTTGTGAATACCCTTTCCGTGATTGATAACTACCTGCTCTTTATTCCGCTGCTGGTGCTGCTGACCATCGGCGGCGTGCTGCTGCTCACCGGCAGGGCGCTGAAGCCGATTGAAACCATCAGCCGTTCCGCGGACGAAATCCGCCAGGGAACAGATTTGACACAGCGGCTTGACATACCGAACGACAGCAAGGAAATCCGCCGTCTGTCCGCTGCGTTTAACGGCATGCTGGAGCGTCTGGAGGAATCGTTTGACCGCGAGCGCCGCTTCAACGCCGATATTTCTCACGAGCTGCGCACGCCGGTCAGCGTGATTCTCTCCGCCAGCGAGCTGGCGCTCGAGGAAAAGACAACCGAGGAATATGAGGAAGCGCTGCAGCTAATTCAGAAGCAGGGCAACAAAATGAGCCTGATGATAAACGATATGCTGGCATACGCACGCCTCGGCACGCAGCAGATTGCGTTTGAAGAAACGGATTTGACCGCCCTGTGCCGCGAGGTCTGCGCCGAAATTCCGCACACAGACGCCAAGCACATCACCCTGCACACTGACCTTGACGACGGCGTCACCGTCTCGGCAAACGGCGAGCTGCTAACGCGCTTGCTGACGAACCTGCTGACCAACGCCTATAAATACGGCAAGGAAAACGGCAATATATTTGTCAGCCTGAAAGAAGAGCAAAGCACGGTACTGCTGCGTGTGAAGGACGACGGAATCGGCATTGCTGCTAAGGATGTTGATAAAATCTTTGATAATTTCTACCGTGCGGATAATTCGCGCAGCCGGCCGGGCTTCGGGCTCGGGCTGAGCTTCGTCAAAAGGATTGCCGAGCTGCACGGCGGCACCGTCACGCTGAACAGCGTAGAGGGACTCGGCAGTGAATTTACCGTAACACTGAAAAAATGGCAGAAAAACTGATTTTCTAATGCTACTTTAATTTTCATCGGTTATGCTGAGGGTGTCATGAGAGCGGTGCACAGCTCATTGCACACCCCTAAACAATCTATGAAAAGGAGTAAAATAAAATGAAAAAGAATTTAATTGCTATTCTTTGCGGCATTGCGGCAGCCGCTGTGATGATAAGCGGCGCGATTGCCTCCCTCGGAAGAATGACAGAGGAGGAGAGCATCGGCTCCGCTGCTGCGCTGACCATCGCGCTTGGTGATGCAGGCGTCAGCAAGGAGGAAGCCAAAAACACCAAGTCCGTTTTTGAAAAGGAAAACGGCAAGTACATCTTCGATGTGGAATTCGACACGGAGAACTATGAATACGATTATGATATCGATGCTTCTACCGGCGCTATCCTAAAACGCGATATAGACGAAAGAACGCCGCAGAGCACAACTGTCGCCAAAGAAATCACCACCGCCCCGGAGGAAACAACCCCCAGCACCCCCGCCGAGGAAGCCACCGAACAGGAAACGGAGCCGACGGAAAAGGAAACTTCACCGCAAAAGGAAACCACTACCAAAAAGCGGAGAAAGAAATCGTCTAAAACAACGTCCACGACGAAAAAGCAGGAAACGACGACCGAAAAGGCAACCGAGCCTGTCACCGAAGCGCCGGTGGAAACAACAACGCTGCCCGAAACGACAACACTGCCCGAAACCACGACCGCTGCCTTTATCGGACTGGACGCTGCCAAAAAAACGGCGCTGAAGCACGCCGGTTACCGCGCCTCCGCGGTGCAGTTCACCAAGGCGAAGATTGCTTACGATAACGACGGTACCGTGGAATACGAGATAGAATTTATCGCCGATAACACGGAATATGAATACGATATCGACGCTATCAGCGGCAACATCACCTCCTTTGAAAAGGAGAGCCTCACCCCGCAAACGGAAACCACCACGCAGGAGGATGACGAGGATGACGACAAGGATGATAAAGACGACAAGGACGATGACGACCTTGAGGATGACGCTGCCGACGGCGACAAAGAGGATAGTGACGACTGATTCCCACACAAAACAGGATGCCGCTGTTAAATGATATCATGATGGTAGACACAAAAAGTGTCTGCCATCATTTTTTGTGGTAAGACAGAAAAGAAGAGATATAACATATATCAACAAGGCGTTATGTATATGAATATTTAATTCGTTGCGGTTATGCTGTTAGCGTATTGATTTTACGCCAAATCTGCTTTATGCTTTTTTTGAAAGGAGTAATGTTTATGAAAAAAATAATTAGTTTGCTTTTATCCATATTAATGCTGACCGGTATTACGGGAAGCATTAGTCTATCCGCCATGGCTTCAGAAAACGAAGGATGGTACAAGAAGGATGGATCGCTGCACTATTACGGAGATTTGCCCTACGCCAAAGGCGAATATTACGGCGCTGCCTACACGATTGATAACGAGGTGTATATTTTTGACAAGGACGGCGCTTTAATTACCGACAAGGGATGGCAATCTACATTTAATGAGACAGAGGAACACATTCTCTATTCACACCCAGACGATGAAAGAGTAATGCAAGAAATTATCAAACACATTTATTATGTCGGAAAAGGGGGTAAATGCGTCAGGGGCTGGCAAAAAATCGGCGGTAAATGGTTCTGGTTTGATGACGACTGCAAAATGGCAACCGGTAGCCGCAAAATCAACGGTAAGCTCTACTGCTTTAATGAGGACGGCGCCTTATCAACGAAAGAAGGCTGGATTAAAACGACCTATTATTTCTATCGTGATGAAGATATTGAGTCGGCAGAATGCTGGTTCTACACGGATAAGCGAGGTATCTGCTATACCGGTTGGCAAAAAATCGGCGGTAAATGGTACTGGTTTGCCGACAAAGACAATATCGAATTGAAATCCGGCCCGGAGACAGATATTGAATACAGCATTGGCCAAATGGTCACTGGTGTTCAGCAGATTAACGACAAGGTATATCTTTTTGATGAAAGCGGTGCATGGCTCGGCAAGAGCGGCTGGTACGCTGATGAGCGCGAGTATGCTACCGACTGGTATTATATCAATAGCAACGGCACCTGTACAGTGGGCTGGCAGAAAATTGGCGGCAAGTGGTATTGGTTTGATGAATACGGTGTGATGAAAACCGGTCAACAGAATATTCGGGGAAAGAACTATTTCTTTAAAACAAGCGGCGCACTGGCAGACAAGGCCGGCTGGCAGTCAATTAAAAATGACACTGAAACCAGTTGGTACTATACCGATAAAAACGGCATCTGCTATACAGGCTGGCAAAAAATCGGCGGCAAATGGTACTGGTTCAGCACGGATGACGAAAACTGGCGCTCCATCGGTAAAATGGTAACCGCCAATCAAACCTTCAACAACAAAACCTATTTGTTTGACGAAAACGGCGCGCTAATTGAAAAGGCGGGCTGGCACAAAGCAAAAGGGCTCTGGTTTTGCACCGACAAAAACGGCGTTTGCTTTATTGGCTGGAAAAAGCTC
>CALGGQ010000258.1 GCA_937915775.1 uncultured Clostridia bacterium
CCATCGCTACGAAGGAGGAAGCGGGGAGCTGGCCGCCCTGAGCGATGTCGTTAACGATGTAGTTACGGTCGATGAGCAGGGAAACAGCGTTGCGGATTTCAGCCTTGGCAGCCTCAGCCTCTTCGCCCTTAAGGGTGCTGTCAGCGGGAAGGATGTTCTCGTTGATGTTCCAGCAAACGTAGTAGGTACCGATCTGACCAACGTTGAAGAACTCGTCGGGATACTGCTCCTTAAGAGCGGCAATCTCGTTCGTCGGAACGTCGTCAATCAGCTGCCATTCACCGTTCTTGAAGTTGGTGAGCTGGTTGTTAGCATCATCGGAAAGATAGAACTTGATGGTGTCCATCGTAACAGAAGCAGCGTCAGGATGATTAGCGTTCTTGGTCAGGGTGATGAGGGAGTTGTGTTCCCAAGCCTCGATGGTGTAAAGACCGTTGCAGACATAGGTAGCCGGATCGGTTGCCCAGGATTCGTTAGCAACAACATCTTCACGTACCGGGAAGTAAGTCGGGAAAGCAAGCAGCTCGTTCCAGTAGGAAATAGCGCTGGCAAGAGTAACCTCGATGGTCTTGTCGTCAACAGCCTTTACGTTCAGCTGTGCGTCAGGATTCAGATAGGTTTCACCGCTCTCGTCGGTTTCCCACATCGCTTCGTAGCCGTCAACAACCTCGAACATGTAACCGTAGTCAGCAGCAAGAGCCGGAGAAGCCGCTCTGTTCCATGCGAATACATAGTCGGAAGCCTTAACGTCCTGACCGTCGGACCACTTCAGACCGTCCTTCAGGGTGTAGGTGTAGGTAACAGTACCGTCAGCGTTCTCAACGCCCTCGGTGAGTTCCTCTGCTGCGTCAGCAACGATTTCCAGCTTACCGCTGTCATCCTGTGCCCACTTTGCAAGACCTGAGAACAGGTGAGCAAGCATCGTAGCACCGTCAACTGCTGAGTTAAGAGCAGGGTCAATGGTGTCGGGCTCGGTAGCAAGACATACAGAAAGAGCTTTTGCTGCAGCAGCAGTGCCTTCAGTTGTGTCTTCCTCGCCGCCCTGGTTACCGCCATTATTCTTTGCGCAGGCTGCAAAGCTGAAAACTAAAACAGCTGCCAGAAGAATAGCGATAAGTCTTTTGATTTTCATGTTGAATCAATCCTTTCTAAAATGATTTTTTATTTGTATGTACAGTTCCCTGTACGGTTTACCGATAAGATACATTATGATGTGCAACGCACATCATAAAAGGGTATACCCTCTTGAAACATTATTCAATTCATTCAGTCGTTGATTTCCGCCAATCTGTGGCAGGCAACGAAGTGACCGCCGGATACCTCTTTGAATTCAGGCATACTCTCAGCGCATTTTTCCGTCGCATACTGGCAGCGTGTTCTGAACGGGCAGCCGGACGGTGCGTTGAGCGGGCTCGGAATATCACCGTTCAGTACGATACGCTTATTCGCTCTGGCAACCTTCGGGTCCGGAACCGGCACAGCAGAGAGCAGCGACTTCGAATACGGGTGCAGCGGATGGTCATAAATCTCAGCAGCCGGCGCGAGCTCAACCATATGACCGAGGTACATCACCGCAATTCTGTCCGAAATATGACGGACGACGAGCAAATCGTGCGCGATAAAGAGATAGGTCAGCCCAAGCTTATCCTGCAGCTCGTCAAACATATTGATAACCTGCGCCTGAATGGAAACGTCCAGCGCGGATACCGGTTCATCGCAGACGATGAAATCGGGATTGACCGCCAGCGCTCTGGCAATGCCGATACGCTGCCGCTGACCGCCGGAAAATTCGTGCGCATAGCGCGCTGCGTGCTCACTGTTCAGCCCGACGTAATCCATGAACTGCAGGATTTTATCCATGCGTTCCTTTTTGTTACTGTAGAGCTTATGCACATCCAGCGGCTCGCCGATGATATCAGACACCGTCATACGCGGATTCAGCGAGGAATACGGGTCCTGGAACACCATCGTGGCTTTTTTGCGGAACTCCTTAATGTCGTTGCGGGATTGAATCAGCTTGCCGTCGTACCAGACCTCGCCGCCTGTCGGCTTATACAGATGCAGAATCGTTCTGCCGACGGTGGTTTTGCCGCAGCCGGATTCGCCGACCAGACCGAGCGTTTCGCCCTTATTGATGCTGAACGACACGCCGTCAACGGCTTTCAGCGGTTTGGTGCGGAACAGACCGGTATTGATATCAAAATATTGCTTTAAGTCTTTTACTTCAATCAGCGGTTTTTGATTACTCATCTGCCTCACCGCCTTCCTCATCCAGCACCAGCTCCCCGC
>CALGGQ010000259.1 GCA_937915775.1 uncultured Clostridia bacterium
GAACTGACCGATGAACAGGCCGCCGCCGATAATGACGAGAATGAGAAGCAGCTTCGGCTCCGTGAACGCGCGGTTCATATCGCCGTCGCAGAAATAATAGGTAAACAGCGGAATGACCACAATCATCATCAGCTGCATCGGGGAACGCAGCACGCCGGAGATGAGAATTCTTCTGAAGGGCTTGCAGCTCCACATCAGCCGGAAGCTCTCCTTCATCGACTTCGTTTCTTCGCTGACGGGCACGCGCTCCTTCGTGCCGAGACCTGCCAGCTCAAACAGCAGCGACGCAATCACCGTCGCCACAATCGCCACGACAATGAAGCCCTTTTGCGCGTTATCGCTTTCGCCGAACATCTTATTGACAGCCTGCGAGGCGGGAATGACGCCCACCACAATCACTGCTGCGCCGATGGAAGCGACGATTCTTGCCAGCGAAATCAGCTTGGCGCGGTCGCCCTCATCCTCGGTCATACGCGGAATAATGCCCCACAGCGGAATATCGCCGATGGTGTAGCTCATGCCCCACAGGATATAGGAAACGGCTGCCCACGCGGTAATCAAAAACATCGCCGTGCTTCTGCCCTCCAGCTTCGCGGCGGCATAGTTGCCGTTGAGGAAGGTGGCAATCGTAATCACCATAATAATCGGCGGCACAAACAGCAGGTACGGGCGGCATTTGCCCCACTTGCTCTTGGTTTTATCCACAATCGTGCCCATCATCGGGTCGTTAATCGCGTCCCACACACGGGCAATCGTAAAAATCCAGCCGAGCGCAATCGCGTTCAGGCAGATAACATTCTGAAAATAGAAATATAAGCCCGTCGCAATGATGTTATAAATCATATTCTGCCCGGCAAGACCGGTCAGGTACATCGCGGCCTCTTTGCCGGTATAGGTATTCTTTTTCATCGCCTTAACTCCTCTCATACAGCACGTGCGCAAAACGCACGCCGTCAACCTCATATTCCGCCAGCACACGGCGGCGGTATGCCGTTTTATCAAAGACGGGGAAATACACCTCCGCGTCGTCGCAGGTGTCGTCAATCTCCGTGAGATACAGTTTATCGCACAGCTCCAGCAGCTCTTTATAGATACTGGCGCCGCCGATGACAAAGACGGCTTCGTCCCCTGCTGCTGCGAGCGCCGCCTCTGCCGAGGGAAAGACCTCCGCGCCGGCTGCGGCATAATCGGGATTGCGCGAAACCACAAGGTTGCGCCGTCCCGGCAGCGCCTTCGGGAGCGATTCAAACGTCTTGCGCCCCATCAGCACCGCAGCACCCATCGTAGTCTGCTTAAAGAACTGCATATCCTCACGGAAATGCCAGATGAGGTCGTTCCCCTTCCCCAGCTCGTTATTTTTGCCGATGGCGGCAATCAGTGACAGTGACATCTTCTCACCTCACTGGGCAATCGGGAAGGCAATCTTGCCGAGATGCTGATAGTTCACGAGCTTGACATCCTTGCAGTCGCGCGAATTGTCAAACGCGAAGAAATCGTCCACCTCGGGATTGAGCCACAGCTCCGGCGCCGGCAGGTCGCCCTGCTCCTCAAAGCGGCGCAGCTGCTCCTTGATGCCGTCAATCTGGTTGACGTAGATATGCGCGTCCTTAATCGACCAGTCAATCGTGCCGGGCTGCAAGCCGGTGACCTGCGCCAGCATACACAGCAGCACGGCATATTGCGTAACGTTGAACGGCAGCCCGAGCGGCACATCGCACGAGCGCTGATGCACCCAGCAGTTGAGCTTGCCGTCCGTGACATCCCATTCGCTCGACCAGACGCAGCTCGGCAGCACGGCGGTATCAAGATAATCGTTCTGCCACAGCGTCATCAGCATCCGTCTGTCCTTCGGGTTGTTCTGAATGGTGTGTATTAAGTTTTGCGTCATCTGAAACTTATTGACGATATAGCCGTAAGCCGTGCCGATGGTATGGGCATTTTCCCTGCCGAAATCCTTATGCACGGTCTGACGGATTAAATGGCCGTTTTCATCGGGCAGCAGCTGCTCTGCCGTCCAGATGCCGTTTTCGTCAATCTCCCACTCGTTCCAGATTTTCACATCGCGCTCCTGCAGCCAGCGGACGTCGTTGCTCTGCGCCTGGTAAATCCACAGCATTTCGAGCACCGCCTGCCGGAGGAAAAGCTGCTTCGTGGTCAAAATCGGGAATTCCTTTGACAAATCAAAGTGAAAATGGTGCGACGGCACCTTGACGGTGTTGATGCCCGTACGGTTTTCCACCTCAATTCCTTCGGTGAGAATGCGCTTGCATAAACCAAGATAATCCTTATCCCACTGTGACATACGCTTACTCCTTCCACGGGTACTTTTCCTGCAACTCCATAAATTCCTCGTACGTTTCGGCAAAATGGAATTCCTTGTTTAAATCCGAGAAAAAGTACATATATTTTGTCTCGGGGTAGTTGACGGTTGCGTTGATAATCGCCTCGCCCGAGTTAGTAATCGGTCCTGCGGGCAGTCCCTCGCAGCGATAGGTGTAATACGCGTCGTACACCTCCTGCGAAAAGCCCTGCTCATCGCGCAAATCGCGCGCATAAAAATAGGTAACGTCGCTCTGCAGCTTGACGTTGTTTGCCAAACGGTTCATAAAGACGGAGGCAATATTCTCTGCCGACTGGTTATCAAACGCCTCCTCCTGCACCACGCTCGCGAGCGTAATCAGCTCATAGAGCGTCATATCGTGCTCAGTGCAAAACTCACGCATACGGTTCGTCAGGCGCACATCAAATGCCTGCAGCATGGTATCGGCAACGGTGCGCGCGTCGCTGTTCTGCGCCAAATCGTACGTAGCCGGAAAGAGGAAGCCCTCCAGCGGGAAGGCAATCAGCTCGCTGTCCGGAATTTCGGCAAGCCAGTCGTAGGCAAAGCCGTCCTTGCTCTTGCAGACCTCGATAAAATCCGCCGCCTTGCAGATATCATTCTCCTCCAGCGTTTTGGCGATATCCATCACGTTGTACCCCTCGGGAATGACGACCTTCACCGTGGTGTGCGACACATCGGGGTTCTGCAGCTTCTGCGCCAGCTCCTCGTAGGACATATCGGCGCTGACCTCGTATTCCCCGTTCTTATAGACGAAATCGGGATAGTGGCTCGCCATCCAGTTCGTCCAC
>CALGGQ010000260.1 GCA_937915775.1 uncultured Clostridia bacterium
TCCTTGAAACTTTTGTACAGGCGGGCGCACCTGAAGAAATTTTATATTTGCAAAAACCGCACATTGGAACGGATAAACTGCGCGACGTTGTAAAAAATATTCGCCGTGAAATTTTAAATTTGGGCGGGAAGATTTATTTCAATTCACAGGTTACGGACTTAGAATTTTCAGGCGGCAAAATTACGGCGGTTATTGTCAATGATTCTGAAAGATTTTTGACGGACGCAATTTTTTTAGGCGTTGGTCATTCTGCGCGAGATACTTATGAAATGTTAAACCGTCACGGCGTGGCAATGGAGGCTAAAGCGTTTGCCGTCGGTGTAAGAATTGAACATCCGCAGGAATTTATTAACCGCGCACAATACGGCGAAGATTTTAAAAATCCCAAATTGCCCGTTGCAGATTATTTTTTGACGTACAAAGACCTTGAACACGGGCGCGGCGCGTACAGTTTTTGTATGTGTCCCGGCGGCGTGGTAGTTGCGGCAACTTCAGAAATTGGCGGCGTTGTTACAAAAGGATCCGCCGTTGTCGGTGATGCCGGGCCGGAGCTGCTCACCATGCAGGGAGGCCGGGCTATTGTGCAGCCGCTCAGCAGCAGCACAACGACAAACACCACGAACATGGGAGGCATTACGCTGAACATTTACGGCGCTGCGGGGCAGAATGTCCAGGAACTGGCAGAGATCATCATGGATGAGATGCAGGCTGCCACAGAGAGGAAAGGAGCGGTATTTTCATGACACGCTTCTATTTTAACGGGGAATCCTGCAGAGATTATGGCATTTACGTATCCGGCTCCGGTACATTCAACGCGCCGGAACTCGATGTTACATCATATGAGATCCCCGGCAGGAACGGGGATCTGGTCATTTCCAACGATCGATACAAGAACATAGAAGTGGTTTATCCGGCGTTTATCCGCAGCGACTTCCGGTACAATTCCGCCAGGGCAAGAGCGTGGCTGCTCTCCCCGCAGGGCTATTGCCGGCTCAGTGACGACTATCATCCATACGAATACCGGCTTGCACGATTCAAGGGGCCGATCGATTTTGATATGCGGTTCATGAACCGGAGCGGGGAATGCAACCTGATCTTTGACTGCAAACCCCAGCGGTATCTTACCAGCGGGGAACAGGCAAAGATCTTCACCGCGGCAAATACGCTGAATAACCCGACGCTCTTCACCGCAAGGCCGATGATCACGGTATACGGAACAGGCAGCGGCACGATCACAATCGGCGAGACAACCGGCAGCCTTCAGGGAATCTCAGAATATGTGGATCTCGACTGTGAACTGCAGGACGCCTATAAGGATACCGTCAACTGCAACAGCATGATGACGGGCTCATTCCCGGTGCTGGATCCGGGCAGCAATGCCATCAGCTTTACCGGCGATATTACGGGGCTGAAAATCATCCCGAGGTGGTGGACGCTATCAAGGAATGCCGTACTGCCGGCATCCGCCCGATTATGATTACCGGCGACCATAAGGATACCGCGGTTGCCATTGCGAAAAACCTCGGCATTATTACGGATGTGAGCCAGGCAATCACCGGCTCCGACCTCAATAAAATCAGCGATGAGGAGCTCGATGAGCGTATCGGCGATTTCTCGGTTTATGCCCGCGTTCAGCCGGAGCACAAGGTCAGAATTGTCAAGGCTTGGAAGAAGAAGGGTATGATTACCGCCATGACGGGCGACGGCGTTAACGACGCACCGTCCATCAAGAATGCGGATATCGGCGTCGGTATGGGTATTACCGGTACGGACGTTACGAAGAACGTCGCCGATATGGTGCTGGCGGACGATAACTTTGCCACCATCGTTTCGGCGGTGGAAGAGGGCAGACGCATTTATGATAATATCCGTGCGTCCATTCAGTTCCTGCTCTCCTCCAATCTTTCCGAGGTGCTGACTATCTTTATTGCCACCCTTCTCGGCTTCACGCTCTTTGAGCCTGTTCACCTGCTGTGGATTAACCTGATTACAGACTGCTTCCCGGCACTGGCGCTCGGCATGGAAAAGGGCGAAAAGGATATTATGAAGCGCGCGGCGCGTGACAGCAAGGACGGTATTTTTGCAAACGGTATGGGCATTGACTGCGCTTGGCAGGGTATTATGGTTACCGTGCTGACGCTGGCAGCCTATGTGGCAGGTATTCTGTTCGGCGCGAAGGCGGAGGGCCAGAGCATTAACAGCTTTATGGGCATCTTTGCCATCAACGAAGGCATGATTCACCAGAACGGTATGACGATGGCGTTCCTCGCGCTCTCGATGGCGGAGATTTTCCATTCGTTCAATATGCGCTCCCGCCGTCAGTCGATTGCCGCGATGGGCAGTTTGAACTGGTATTTAATCGGCGCCATGGTGCTTTCGCTGCTGCTGTCAACAGTCGTTATCTATGTACCGTTTTTGCGCGAAGCGTTCGATTTTGCACCGATTTCACTCACGGAATATGCCACGGCGCTCGGCATTGCGTTCTTGGTCATCCCGATTGTGGAAATCGTCAAGTGCTTCCAGCGTGCAGCGGATAAGAGGAAGAAATAAGGATGAAAGGGTTACTCATTGCTTCATCGGATGTTGAGTATCACGGCGTCTGCCGTGCGAGTTTGCTCGCAGATTACCTGGAAGATAAACGCCTGAAAACAGAGGCTGCCTCATTTTTGGAGCACTATGTGGAGGAGGAAACCCAGTCGGCAGCGCCGACTGCCTATGCCGTGTATTATGCTCAATCGCTCGCGAACAGCATTGGCGCAGCAGGCGAGCCTGCGGAGGTTATTCTTTACGACAGTGACGAAGCGCCGGAAACTTTCGGCGGAACGTTTATCGGCTATGACGTCTGCGCCGATGACGGCTATACCTCGCCGCTCGGATTGGGTTATCTCAATATCTATGAGAATGCGGAGCTCTTTGACGATCAGCCGTTTTTCGAGGAAATCAGCCCGGCTGTCCGGCTGGAATATTTTGAACAGCTGAATGCT
>CALGGQ010000261.1 GCA_937915775.1 uncultured Clostridia bacterium
TTTTTTGTGTCTACCATCATTATATCACTTCAGACTGAACCGCTTCTTTTTTGTTGTCTATAGCGTAACGCCGTTTTTGAAGACGGCAATCTCGCGGTAGCCGTTTTCTTCGTTTTTCGTCGGCTTGCCGTTTGCCGTTTCAAGCAGCAGTTCCAACAGCTTGTCGTCCGTTTCACCCTGTGCATCAAAATCAATCCAGCCCCTTTTCTTTTCGGCGAGCGCTGTATTGGTCGCGATTTTCAGCGTCGGAACAGGTGCGCCGAGCGGCGTACCTCTGCCGGTGGTGAATAAAATCAGATGGCAGCCTGCTGCCGTAAGGTTGGTAATCGCCACCATATCGTTGCCGGGACCGTTCAGCAGGCTCAAGCCGCTCTTTTTGACCGTATCGCCTTGGTATAAAACATCCGTTACCGTCGCCTTGCCGCCCTTTTGCACGCAGCCGAGGGACTTCTCCTCCAGTGTCGTAATGCCGCCCTCCTTGTTACCCGGGGAGGGGTTTTCGCTGACAGGCTGGTCGTGCCGGGTAAAGTATTCCTTGAAGCCGTTAATCAGCTTGACAGTTTTATCAAAGACTTCCTTGCTCTCACAGCGGTTCATCAGCAGCTGCTCGGCGCCGAACATCTCCGGCACCTCTGTCAGCACGCAGGCAGCGCCCATCGCCGTCAGCCTGTCGCAGATACGCCCGACCATCGGATTTGCCGTAATGCCGGACAGCCCGTCGCTGCCACCGCATTTTAAGCCGATGGCGAGCTTTGAAGCAGGAACCTCCTGCCGTTCGTCCTTCTCTGCCAGTTCTTTCAGTTCGTTAACAAGGCGGATTCCCTCTGTTATTTCATCGTCGCAGTCCTGCGCATTGAGAAAACGGATGCGGCTGACGTCATAATCACCGAGCACTTGCTGTAAGGCGGCAATATGGTTATTTTCGCAGCCGAGCCCAAGCACCAGCACACCGCCGGCATTCGGGTGTTTGATGAGCCCGCAAAGCGTTTTTTGCGTGAACAGCAAATCGTCGCCCAGCTGCGAGCAGCCGTACGGATGCGTGAAGCAGAGTGCGCCCGTTTCCTGAGCAATGCGCTCGGCAACGCGGTTGATGCAGCCGACGGTCGGGATAATCCAGATATCGTTACGAATGCCGATTTGCCCGTTTGTTCTCACATAGGCGGAAACGGTCGACGCTTCCGTCGGCGCTGCTTCGCAGGGGGCAGGGCTGTATGTGTAATGCCGGCTTCCGCCGAGCGCCGTTTTTAAATTATGCGTATGAACGTGCTCGCCCTGTGCAATATCCTGCGTAGCGATACCAATCGGAAATCCGTATTTTATCACCGCTTCGCCCTGCTTGATAGCGCGCCGCGCATATTTATGTCCGTTTTCAAGGCAGACCTCTACGTTGTCCGCGGGATGAATTAGGAAATTGCCCATAATAAGCCCTCTCTGATGTTACCGCTTTCTATCATCTCATATGCGGCTGTGACCTCCGGCAGCATTTCGCTGAGGTCGCTTCCGAACAAATCAGCGGATAAAATGGCAGCGATATCATTATTCTTGATAAATTCCGTTGCCGCTGCTTCATCCTGCGGCTGGCGGTTTTTATAGTAGTATATTAGCGCTGCGAGGGAAAGTGCCGCTTCCTTCGGGAAGGTGCCGAACTGCGCTTTGTAATCGAGTGCTGTCGGCAGAACACGCACCGCATATTTGCTGACGGAATTGAGCGCAATCGCGGTGAGCTGATGCTGAATGAACGGATTGGCAAAGCGCTCCGATACGGCTTTGGCAAAAGCGCGGTTTTCCTCGTTATCACCCAACACAGGAATTGCCGTCTGATATAAATAGTGGTTCAAAAATGCGCTGACGTCCTCGTCCTTCACGCTCTCGCCGACGGTGGCAATGCCGCACAGCAGCGCAGGGAACACCATCACGGTGTGCGCGCCGTTGAGCAGGCGCACCTTGCGCTTTTTCAGCGGGGTAATGTCATCTGTCCACTTTACGTTAAAGCCTGCTTTTTGCAGCGGCAGCTCGTTTTCAAAGTTGCCCTCAATCGCCCAGAGGTGATACGGCTCCGCCGTGTCAAGCAGTTTATCATCGTAGCCGATTTCGGCGCAAAGCGCCTCAGCTTCCTCCTTCGGATAACCCGTAACAATTCTGTCCACCAGTGTGTTGCAGAAGGTGTTTTCCGTCTCAATCCACTTGAGAAAGCCGTCTCCCAGTTCCCACTGCTTGGCATAGCGCAGCACGCATTCCTTCAGCGCGTCGCCGTTTTTATCAATCAGCTCGCAGGGCAGCAGCACAAAGCCGTTAAAGCCTGTCCGCCAGCGTTCATACAGCAGCTGCGTCAGCTTGCCGGGGAAGGAAAGCGCCGGTTGATCCGTGAGCTGACAGCTATCGTCATAGACGATGCCCGCTTCTGTGGTGTTAGAGATAATAAAGCGCATTTCTGGATTATGCGCCAGCGCCAGAAAGGCGTCATAATTCTGATAAGGATTGACAGCTCTGCTGATGGCGTTTACCTCTTTGCTGCGCGAAACCCGCTCTCCGTTTTCCATACCGCGGATAAAAAGGTTGTAAGTACAGTGCTGTGCTTTAAACTTTTCAAGGTCGCCGCGCGGCGTTGGCTTTACGATAACAATCTTGCCGTCGTATAACCCTTTTTTATTCAGCTCATCAATAAAATCATCCGCGAACGCTCTAAAAAAATTGCCCTCGCCGAACTGGATAATCGTTTCTCTCATCGTCTTTTTATCGGAATCCTTTAACCTGTAAATGAATACTTCGCGGTCGCCGCATCTCCCGTCGGGGTAGTGGATAACCTTTTCCCTTCGTCTCCTCCATTCAAAGCCGCAATCCTGCAGAATGCGGTAGGAGGCGGTATTCTTGCTGTTGCACGTTCCGTAAAGAAAACGGTAATTCTGCGTTTTCATATACTGCAGAACTGCTGCCACCGCTTCCTTCACATAGCCGTTTCGCTGATGCTCCGGCGCCATCATATAAAAGATGCTTAAGTATTCTTTCTTTTCATCGCCGTTCAGCCCGACGTAGCCTATCATCCTGCCGTCTTTATCAATCGCCCACTGATAGTAACTGTTTCTGCGTTTGAAATAGTAATTGTAAACACGGCGCAGAATAAACCCGATGCTCTGCCGTAAGGATTTTTGCGACTCGCCCTGCGAATAGTAACTGATTTGCGGCAGACGGTACCATTTTTGAAAGGTAAAGAAATCCCTCAGCCTGATTTTTCTTAGCAGCAGACGTTTTGTTTTCAGCTGAACTGTGCCTGTATTTTTCATATCATCACCGCTTTTACTATACCATATTTTTACCGCCGCTGCAATAGGCGCACTGCGCCGTTAATGCTCTTGCAGAAGGGTGAGTATTGCCTGGAATTCCGGCTTCTCCCTGAAAAAAACGGACAGGGGATATTGCTTCGCCATCAGCTCAGCCATCCGCTTCCGTATGCTCATTTGACGGAAGCGTTTCTCCTGCTCGTAGAATAGCGCCGTTTGCTCTGCAACGTCGGGGCGTTTATCAAAAGCGATTGCCTGCTTCGCCGCAAGGCGCAGATGATACAGCGCCGTTTCATCCTCGCCGATTTCGGCGTACAGATGCCCCAAATGACCGTTGTTATAAATAAGATGAATTCTGTTTTTGGTTGGATTTTCCTTTGTATCCGTCAGCTGAATGATGCCGTTCATATGCCTGATGATCTCGATTTTTTCACGCGGTGAATATTGGTCGTCATAATAGTAACCCACTATCACATTTTGCAGCAGGTAGGTCAGCTCTTCCAGCGTCTTGCAGCGGGTTTCCTGCCACTGTTCGGTGAATAAATACTGTGAGAGGTATTCGCGCGAATCGCTCATAGAGGGCAGTGTTTCAAAGATTTTTACAGCTTGCTCTCTGTATTTTTCGTCAAACTTTTCTTTATCGTCAAACCAGCCGAGGCACTCGTACTGCCACATCAGGTGCTGCAGCATAATGCGCTTTGCGCGGATTCTGACAGCGTCGTCCGTGCAGTTCTTCTGTATTTTTTCGTATGTCCGCAGCAGTTTCTCGGACAGCGGCTCATAATCCTGTACGTGCACACTGCCTTTTTCCATGTGCAGCAGCTCCATATAGTTTGCCAGCAGTGCATATTCATGTGGGAATTCCGTGACCGCTTTCTCATATGCGGTAAGAACGTCTGACACGTCTTTTAACGGCATATGAGCATATAAATCAAGATATGCTTGTATTTTTTGCGCCCTTTGTATTTTGTCGGCACCAAGCAGCTCGTCTGTTGTTACATTGAAATAGGCAGCGATTTCCGGCAGCATCGTGATGTCGGGGTAGGTTTCGCCACGCTCCCATTTGCTGACGGTCTGAAATGAAACGCCGAGGTCGTTTGCCAGCGCCTCCTGCGTCAGCGCGTTTTCCTTGCGTAGTTGTTTTAAGGTTTCACCAAAGTAAATCTCCATTTATATCACCCATTTCATCATAGCCGACTGGGCATGATAATGCAATAACTTCGTCGGCGAAAACAATTCGCTTCACACGGGAATTTTCTAAAGAAAAAAGCACGCCAAAGCGTGCTTCATAGTGGTGGAGACGGTGGGAGTCGAACCCACGTCCAAAGCCATCTTGCCAAGGGCTCTACGGGTGTAGTTTGTCCTTTGGGATTCCCCTCACTGAGCGGCGGCAAACAGCCTCTCAGCTACGGTAGCCTCTGTTACCTGACGAAAGCCGAAGCCCTCTTTCGTTCATGTTCGCCGCTGAATCGACGCCCTCATAAAGCCTGCGGCAAGGCTAAATGAGAACGAAGGCGCGCTTACGCAGCCTTAAGAACTGTCTTGTTAGTGTCAGTTAATTTTAAGGTGTTACTTTTATAGCGGTGCAACTCCGCTACCCGCTGACCAAGGTTCAACAACCCTGTCGAAAGCCTTTCGTCCCCTCGTCCAAACGTATTACGTGATTAGAGCAAAAAACTTCGTTTTTTACTGACAATCACTT
>CALGGQ010000262.1 GCA_937915775.1 uncultured Clostridia bacterium
TATCGGCAACGCGCGCGGCGGCGCTATCGGCGACTGTCTGGCGGCGGTGCTGGACTGTGCCGGCTATGAAGTCTGGCGCGAATTCTATGTCAACGACGCCGGCAACCAGATTGAAAAATTCGCCACTTCTCTTGAAGTGAGATATTTGCAGGCGTGCGGCAAGGACATCGAGCTACCCGAGGACGCCTATCACGGAGCGGATATTATTGAGCATGCCGACAGTTTCAAAGCCGTTTACGGTGACAAATATGCCGACTGCGACAGCAAGGAGCGCCGCGATGCTTTAGTGGCGTTTGCCCTGCCGAAAAACATCGAGGGGCTGGAACGCGACCTCGCTGCCTACCGCATTCATTATGACAACTGGTTCAGAGAGTCCTCCGTACACGAAAACGGCGATGTTGCCAAGGTGCTGGAGACGCTGAAGGAAAAGGGCGTGACCTACGAGCAGGACGGCGCGCTCTGGTTTAAAGCAAGCGAATTCGGCAACGATAAGGATATCGTGCTGGTACGCGCCAACGGGCTGCCGACGTATATTGTACCGGACATTGCTTATCATTATAACAAGCTCGTTACCCGCGGCTTTGACAAAGCGATTGACGTGCTCGGTGCCGACCACCACGGCTATGTGCCGCGTATGAAGGCGGCGCTGACGGCGCTTGGCTTGGACGCGGACCGGCTGGACTGCGTGATTATGCAGATGGTGCGTTTAGTACGCGACGGTGAGACGATTAAGCTCTCCAAGCGCAGCGGTAAGGCGATTACGCTCAATACGCTGCTGGAGGAAATTCCGATAGATGCGGCACGGTTTTTCTTCAACCTGCGCGAGCCGAATTCTCACTTTGATTTCGATTTGGAGCTGGCGGCAAAGCAGAGCAGCGATAACCCGGTATACTATGTGCAATATGCGCACGCGCGTATCTGCTCCATTCTGCGCAGAGCGCAGGAGCAGGGTATTGCGCTGACAACGCCCTCCACCGAGGCGCTGAACCGTCTTGACTCCGAGGAGGAAAAGGAATTAATCGTTCACCTCTCGGCACTGACGGACGAGATTATCACAGCGGCAAAGCAGTACGACCCGGCGCGCATTACCCATTACGTTATCGACCTCGCCACGCTGTTCCATAAGTTCTACAACGCGCAGCGCGTGATGTGTGACGATGAGGAACTGATGCAGGCAAGGCTGTACCTCTGCACCGCGGTCAAAAACACGATTAAAAACATCCTCACGATGCTGAAAATCGAAGCACCGGAGCAGATGTAAAACACCAATAACAAACTATAGACCATTGAGAAGCGAAAAAGAAGGAGGCGGCATTATGGCAAAGATAAACCCTACCCTGCTTCACAAAATCGGCAATAAGCTGCTGGATTACACCTATCAAAATCCGAAGCGCAATATGCTGCGGATAATGAAGGTTGTCAAGCTGGCGGTGGGTAATATGTACCCCGAAACCACCTTCACCAAGCCGGTGGAGATTATTTCGGATGAAAGCAATATCTGGCACCAGTACCTGTTCAACGGGCTGGAGGATATTGACCGCGAGCAGTTTAAGAACATCGCGCTGACCTTTGCGATTGACGCGGGCTATGTGGGCACCTCTACCCTGCGTGCCAACCGTGAAAAATTTCACTGCAATATTCCGTGGGTCATTCTGCTGGATCCGACCAGCGCCTGCAATCTTCGCTGCACCGGCTGCTGGGCCGCGGAATATGGTTACAAGCTGAATCTGAGCTTTGAGGAGATGGACAGCATCGTCACTCAGGGAAAGGAACTCGGCATCTATTTTTATATGTTCACCGGCGGCGAACCACTCGTCCGCAAAGAGGACATTATCAGGCTGTGCAAAAAGCATCATGATTGCGCGTTCTCGTCCTACACTAATGGAACCCTGATCGATGAAGAGTTCTGTAAAAAGGCCGTGGAGGTCGGCAATCTTTCCTTTTCCATCAGTGTGGAGGGCTTTGAAGAAACCAATGACTTCCGCAGGGGAGAGGGAACTTTCAAACGCATTATGCACGGCATGGATCTCCTGAAGAAGCATGGTCTGCTGTTCGGCGTTTCCATCTGTTACACGAGTAAAAACGTGGAGACCGTGGTTTCCGATGAATTCATCGATCTTCTGATCGAAAAGGGCTGCAAATACGGCTGGTATTTCAACTATATGCCGGTGGGCAAGGATGCGGATCCGACCCTGATTGCCACGCCGGAGCAGCGTGAATATATGTACCACCGGATCCGGGAGATCCGTGGCTGGGAAGGCGGCAAGCAGATCTTCGTGATGGACTTCCAGAACGACGGCGAATATGTCGGCGGGTGTATCGCCGGCGGCCGCAATTATTTCCATATTAATGCCAATGGCGATGCGGAGCCTTGTGTATTCATTCACTATTCCAGTGCGAATATCCGGAAGGACAGCCTGATCGACTGTCTGAAACAGCCGTTGTTCATGGCGTACCGTGATAATCAGCCGTTCAACGACAATCATCTCCGTCCTTGCCCGATGCTGGAAAACCCGGAGATCCTGCAGCGGATGGTGGAGGAGACCGGTGCCCGTTCCACCGATCTGGAAGCGCCGGAGGACGTGCATTCTCTCTGCGGCAAATGTTCCGCCTATGCGGAAGCCTGGACACCGACAGCGGAGAGGCTCTGGGGCCAGAAGGAGCACTTCGCGCCGAAGTACGATAACCACAAGGATCGACAGAGGGAATACCTCGATACGAAAATCGGCCAGAAGGCTTATAAAAAGGCGATGGGCCGGTAGAGCGGGGAAGTTTGGTTTTTGCTTCGCTGTAAAGATACGAATCCAGGAGCTGCTGCGGCGGCTCCTTTTTTCATACATTTTTCTTCTAAAAGGCAGCACAAAAAATACTGCCTTTTAGAAAAAGAATGGTATAAAATAGATTTGGTCAACCGAATGGTTTATGATATATAAACTTAGATAATACAGATATCGTTGGAACCTGTTGTGTTCATGAGAAAGGAGAACCGCAGTGCTGATATCGACAAAAGGACGTTACGCGATGAGAGTGATGCTGGATCTGGCAGAACGGGATACCAGCGCGTTTATTCCACTGAAGGATCTGTCAGAAAAACAGGAGATCAGTGTCAAATACATGGAAAGCATTATCACGGCCCTCAGTAAAGCCGGTCTGGTGGAGGGCGTGCGCGGGAAAAAGGGCGGATACCGCCTGACCCGGAAACCGGAGGATTACACCGCCGGGGAAATCATCCGCATTGCGGACGGCCCAATCGCGCCGGTC
>CALGGQ010000263.1 GCA_937915775.1 uncultured Clostridia bacterium
TTGCGATTGCCGAAAATGCATACGCCATTTGCCACGGCTGTACGGGCAAGGGTAACGACCAGGTGCGCTTTGAACTGGCGCTGAAAGCCTTTGCGCCGGATATCCCGATTATCGCCCCGTGGCGTGAGTGGGATATCACCTCCCGTGAGGAGGAAATCGCCTATGCCGAGGCGCATCATGTGCCGCTGAAAATCAGCCGTGAGACGAACTATTCCAAGGATAAAAACCTCTGGCATCTCTCGCATGAGGGACTGGATTTAGAGGACCCCGCCAACGAGCCGAAGTATAACGAGCATGGCTTCCTTGAAATGAGCGTATCGCCCGAAATGGCGCCGGATCACCCGACCTACGTCAAAATTCACTTCGAACAGGGCATTCCGACGGCGGTGGACGGTGAAGAACTCGCTCCGGTGGAACTGGTGACAAAGCTCAATCAGCTCGGCGGCGAAAACGGCATCGGTTTACTGGATATTGTGGAAAACCGCCTCATCGGTATGAAATGCCGCGGCGTGTATGAAACGCCGGGCGGCACGATTCTCTATAAAGCGCACAGCGCACTGGAGATGCTTTGCCTTGATAAAGACACGGCGCACTATAAAGCGCTGGTAGCGCAGAAGCTTGCTGAGCAGATTTACAATGCCCAGTGGTTCACACCGCTGACAGAAGCCATTTTCTCCTTTGTAAAAACAACGCAGAAAACCGTGACAGGCGACGTCGTGCTCAAGCTCTATAAGGGCAATATGATGCTTGCCTCGCTGACCTCGCCGTATTCACTCTATGACGCGGAGATGGCAACCTTTGATGCGGACGAGGTCTATAACCAATCGGACAGCAGCGGCTTCATCAATCTCTATGGCATTCCGTCGCAGGTGTATGCCAAAATGAAAGCGAAAAATCAACTGAAATAAAGGTAACAGGTATTGGTATGGAAAAAATGTGGGCAGGCAGGTTTCAAAAGGAGCTGAATCAGATAGCGGATGATTTCAATTCCTCGCTGCCGATTGACTGTCAGATGTATGAACAGGATATCAAGGGCTCCATGGCGCACGCGGCAATGCTCGGCGCAAAGGGCATGATTGCGCCGTCTGAGGCAGAGCTGATGATTGATACGCTGTCAGAAATCAAGGATGAGATTGATAGCGGCGCGCTCACCTTTGACGGTGACGCCGAGGATATCCATATGTTCATCGAGGCGCAGCTGACGGCGCGTATCGGCGATGTCGGCAAAAAGCTGCACACCGCGCGTAGCCGAAACGACCAGGTGGCGCTCGATATCCGTCTGTATCTGCGTGATGCGGTGGAGGAAATCATACCGCTTTTGCTGGCGCTGATGAAGAGCCTGACCAAGCAGGCGGAGGAACATCAGCAGACGATTCTGCCGGGCTATACCCATTTGCAGCGCGCGCAGCCGATTACCTTTGCGCACCATCTGCTGAGCTATGTCTTTATGCTGCAGCGGGATGCCGAGCGCCTGCAGGACGCTGCCAAACGAATGAATCTTTCGCCGCTCGGCTGCTGTGCGCTCGCCGGCACGACGTATGATACGGACCGTGCGATGACGGCTGCCGCGCTCGGCTTTGACGGCATTGTGATGAATTCGGTTGACGGTGTGTCGGACAGGGACTTCTGCCTTGAACTGTGCGCCGCCTTTGCCGTGTTGATGATGCACCTCTCGCGTCTGTCCGAGGAGCTGGTGCTCTGGTCGTCGTGGGAATTTCAGTTTATCGAGCTGGACGATAGCTTTACGACCGGCTCCAGCATTATGCCGCAAAAGAAAAATCCCGATATGGCGGAGCTGATTCGCGGCAAAACCGGCAGGGTGTACGGCGATTTAATCACGCTGCTGACGATGCTCAAGGGCTTGCCGCTCGCGTATAACAAGGATATGCAGGAGGATAAGGAAGCCATTTTCGACGCTGTGCAGACCGTGAAAATCTGCCTGCAGGTTGCTGCCCCGATGATTGAAACGATGACGGTCAATAAGGATAAGATGTATCTGGCGGCGCAGCAGGGTTTCATCAATGCCACCGACCTTGCCGATTATCTTGTTAAAAAGGGAATGCCCTTCCGCACGGCGTATAAAACCGTCGGAACGCTCGTGGCAAACTGCATTGCCACGCATACGGTGCTGGAAGAACTGCCGCTTTCGGTTTATCAGGAGGCGTCGCCGCTGTTTGACAATGATTTGTACGACGAAATCAAGCTCGAAACCTGCGTCAAAAAACGCATCTCCGCCGGCGGCACGGGACCGCCGAGCGTTGCCGCACAGCTTGAGTATATTAATGGTTATCTTAATAAGATGGAGTGTATGTATTCGTAAAACGGTGGGATTCGCCCTAAGGGCTGGCTAATCGGTGTATCGTTTCGAATCCCACATTATACTGAATCAAAGAAGGTACCCTGATGGGTACCTTCTTTGATTGGCGGAGACGGTGGGATTCGAACCCACGTGCCCGTTAAGGCAAACGCATTTCGAGTGCGCCCCGTTATGACCACTTCGATACGTCTCCATCTATTCTTTTTCAAATGCCTGCCTATTGTAGCACGAAGCAAGGGATTTGTCAATGCTAATTGACTTTAGCACGGTAAAATACTATAATAAAATCAGTAATTTTTCGGGAGGGCGTTATGGAGAAAATCC
>CALGGQ010000264.1 GCA_937915775.1 uncultured Clostridia bacterium
CAGGTCGGAAATCACGTCGCCCTTGGAGGCAAAATATGCCGCCGTGAACGGCGTGCCGGAGGAGGCGACGGGATAAACGCCCGTCGTGTGGTCGACGAAGTAATCGTAAAAGCCGGATTTTTTAATCTCCTCATCAGAGAGATTTCTTGTCAGCTGAAAGACGATAGCGCCGACCATCTCTAAATGGTTTAATTCCTCCGTGCCGATATCGGTCAGCAGTCCCTTTAACTCATTATACGGCATCGCATAGCGCTGCGAAAGATAGCGCATGGAGGCGGCGAGCTCGCCGTCCGGCCCGCCGAACTGGGAAATAATGATTTTCGCATACACCGGATTTGGCGTTTTGATGCTCACCGGGAACTGTAATTTCTTTTCATATTGAAACATTATTTGCCCTCCTTCTCATTTTCCCACGGCCACGGGTCGTCAAGCCAGGCGTTGCCGGTGGCGGGCATAATCACCGGACCGTAATCGTTTTCAAATTCTGCAAGCAGCTGCTGGTATTCCGCCTCTAACTCGCGGTAACGCAGGGCTGCCTGCGCGTCGTTCGGATGGGTATCCAGATACATATGCAGCTCCCACGCGGCAAACTGCACGGCGGAGAGGCGCAGCAATCGTTGCTTTCTTGTTTTCATTGGCACTTACCTCCCAAAAACGGTTTGTTGAGATTGGCAAACAGCGTGCCCTCTTTGAGCGCCGTCTCGGGCGCATACTGCGTCGTATCGGTCTGAAACGGCACATAAGCCATCGCTGTTACCGTGTTTTCGGGGAGAGGGGTGACGCCTGTATAAATGTTGTCATCAGGCATATTGGTGATATTCGTAATATTGGTGTTTTCCATCACATCATCCTCCTTACACTTTTATTGTATGCTGTTGCGGCGAAACGGTGAAGGTCCAGTCGAAAAAGCGATGAAACACAGCAAAAACGGCGAAATTAAAACTCGTGATTGACATTTGTGAAAGTTTGTGCTAAAATAGCAAAAATCAAAAAGGAAATGCAGTGAAGAAATTAATTGTTATCCTCCCTCACGCAAAGAGAGCCGGCGGGCGGTGTAAGCCGGTGGTGACGGATAGCAAGTCTCGTTTCGGAGCAGAGCGGCAGAAAGCAGTAAGCCGCTACGGCTTGCCCCGTTATCATGGCAGGAGATTTGATAGAATCTCGCAGAGTGGATTTGGTAACAAATCAATCAGGGTGGTACCACGTTTATGCGTCCCTGAGGCAGTGCCTCGGGGACTTTATTTTTTGAAAAACAGGAGGAAGAACGATGAAAAACATTAAGATGGCAGATACAACGCTCTGCCGCGAGAACAGCAGTTTCAGCTTTAAGGAAAAAATTGAAATAGCGCGCCAGCTCGAAAAGCTAAATGTGGATATCATCGAGCTACCGGCGATAGAGAACACCTCTGCCGACGTCCTGTTGGTCCGCACGATTGCGGCATTTGTGAAAAACAGCGTGCTGTCCGTCGGCGCGGGCAGCGATGAAAAGAGCATTGAGGACGCTGCCGAGGCGCTTGCCACCGTCAGCAAGGGCTGCATCCGTATTACGCTGCCCGTCTCCCCCGTCGGGATGGAATACAGCTGCCATAAAAAGCCCGCCAAAATGCTGGAATGGATTGGCGCTGCCGTAAAGAAGGCAAAGGCGCTTGTTCCCTGCGTGGAATTCTGCGCCGTTGACGCAACGCGCGCGGAAAAGGAATATCTGGACGACGCGCTGCAGACTGCGATAGCTGCCGGCGCTGACAGCATTACCGTGTGCGATACGGCAGGCTCCCTGC
>CALGGQ010000265.1 GCA_937915775.1 uncultured Clostridia bacterium
TCATCTATATGGGCTCGTTTTCCAATGTATTGGTACCGGGTATCCGTATCAGTTTTATGGTACTGACAGAGGAAATTGCACAGGCATTTCACGAACAAAAATACCGTTTTTCACAAACGGCAAGCAAGACGGAACAGATAGCTCTTTGCCAGTACATCCGCGACGGACATATCAACACGCAGACGCGAAAAATACGCCGTCTTTATACAGCGAAAGCAAAAGCCTTTTGCGAGGAATTAAAACGGCAATTACCGGACGCCAAATGCACCATCAGTGAAAACCGATTGCAAGTGCTGCTGACAAAACCATTTAGAGGCGATACAAATAATTTTGAAAGGAACGGATTATCTGTTCAGATATGGAATTATAAAGACGAAATAATACAGCTTTTGCTCAGTCCCTCCTCCGTCGATATAAACGACATTTCTGATTGTGTTAGTCTTTTAAAATCATGCTTTGAGTAAATAATAGCGTTTGGTGTCCTAACTTTTGGACGGTAGTGCCCTGCCATCTTGCACTTTTCTCCTGATTTGGTACAATGAACTTGTAAGACATAAACAAATGTTTCAATTCACATTCAGGAGGAAAAGAAAATGAAAACAAAGGAATTGGTAAAAGGCTTATTACTCTCGGCAGCGGCGATTATCATAGGCTTTGTCGCCATCGCATTTCCGTTTAGACTGTTCAACAATCTGAGCGACAAAGGCATGCAGCTGCTCTTTATCAGCGAGATTGTGTTATACTTTCTTGTAGCGATGACCTTTATCGCCGTTAGCGAGCTGAAGAAGAAAAAGGCAAGAGCGAGAAAAGAAAAAGAGCTGCAGCGCCGATTTCAGCGTCGTGCAAAGTTCGAGCAAGCGCAAAGAGAATACTACGATTTAGCGGCATAAAATCAGGGCATCGGCGTTAACCGATGCCCCTTTTCAATGCTTCTGTCAGAAGGTAAAGAAGATTTTAATCTTTTTAATAATTTTATTCTTTATCCTTGTAATCGTTTTCTCAGATGATTTTTTCGTGGTTGCTTTCTTTGTTGTCGTCTCCTTTGCAGATGATTTTGTAGTTGTCGCCTTTGTCGTTGACTGTTTGGTAGTGGACTGCTGCTTCGTTGTAGAAGCGGCGGTTGTTTTTTCGGTTGTCTGCTTCGTCGTCTGCTGCTTGGTGGTAGCAACAGTCGTTTTCTCCGTCGTCTGCTGTTTTGTCGTCGCAGCCGTCGTTTTCGGCTCCGTTGCAGACGAGGTTCCGAAATTGACAACGGAATTTACACCGGCAGTCAGGCTGACATCCACCGTCACCTTTTTAGAGCCGGACGGCGCATAAGAACTGCCGCTGCCGCCGCTGAACGCCTGTGCCCAATAATAAGTACCGTTATATTCAAAGCAGCCGATACCGATAGTGGTAAAATTGCTGCTGAGAATATTGGCCCTGTGACCGCTGGAATTCATCCAGCCGTTCATTACCTGTGCGGGCGTCCGCTGACCGTAAGCGATATTCTCCCCTGCTGCTCTCGTCCATTCAAACGCGGTAAAGCACTGTTCCCCATTCGGTCTGGTGTGCGAAAAGCTCACTGCACTTTCCGCTGCACGCAGCATCGCACCGTCTGTCAGTGAAGCTGTCATTGTGACAGGCTTCAGACCGTTCTTACTTCTTTCCTGATTCACGAGCTCCAGCACCTCGGAAGCATAGGAATAATTGAAGTTACCCGATACGGTTTTATACGACGCTGCGCTGACGGAAGCACCCTTCGCCACCACCGCGCAGAGTATCATCATCAAGGACAGAAGAATTGAAATCGACCTTTTGGCTTTCGCCATATCACCACTCCTTTCAAGTTGGTGACCTCATTATACCATCGTCAAAACACTGTCATCAATGCACAAATAATGGGAGCGTTAGCAACATATGTTAACAAAAAAGGAAGCAGTCATGAGACTGCTTTCTCTTTTATATCTCACAAACTGCAATAATTGATTGATATTATTGCTGATTGTTTGAATAGTATTTCATCAGATACGCAAAATCCTTAGCATTTACTATTCCATCATGATTCACATCAATCGGATTATCGTTTCTTTCGTTGATGTGATCGATAAATCTTTCGGTTTTTTCGTCATCGCACACCATGCAGGTAAATGATACAATTCCAGTATCACAATCAAATGCTGTAATCTGATACTCATGTTCATGGGGAATATCAAATTCATTTTCCTGATTGGCAAGAACAATTAATGTGCCGGTAACAAACACAATCATAGCACTTATGATTGCAATGATACTTCTTTTATTATGCATGAGTACCTCCTAACCAATCTGCTCTCTGTTAATGATATTGATTTGATTTGAATAAGCTACTTTCAAATTACCGTCCTTATCATAGTAGGTTACATAGCCTCTCGCAGACCAGTTGTAGTATGATGTGAACTTCTTGACGTCAACCGTATAAATTCCGTCCTCATTTGACGCTTCAAACTTTGAGGTTGTCAATTTATTGTTGATGTTCAAGTCAAAGTCAATAGGATTAAACGAACTTGCTTTCTTGTAGTAGAACGCAATGCCTATTGATTCAACCTGACAACCTTCCGGGAAGCCTGCTGCCATTGTAAATGAACCGACGTTATTTTCTGCGTCGAGTTGATAATACAAATCTAACGCAGGCTCATCACCAAGAGGCGTCGGAATCATAGGATTCTCATAATCCGTTTCGTCATACTCAGGTGTTACGGTTACATTTTCACCGTTTTGAAGTTTCTGAAGCACCGTAGCGTTATCATAAACCCATCTGCCGTTAGTACAGCCGAGTTTATACGGAACATTCGGTAACAAATCTTCAATCGTTGCGACTTCCGCCCATTCGCTGACGGTCTTTGAAACCTTAGCAGCAACCCAGCCGCTTTCGTTCTCAAAGGTCAATGTTGCGGACTGCTCCTTAATAAACCTTGCCTCAAAATCAGTATTTGACGTGATTTTAAAGCTGAATGTTTCATCATTTGAACGAATGCGCTTTGTAACTGTTTCATACCAACCGTCAAACACATAGCCTTCATCTGCCGTTGCCGTCAGCGTCATTGATTCACCGAACAGAACAGAATACTTTTCTGCTATATCATAGTTTGAAACACTGATCGTTCCATTATCCGCCTTAACTGTCAGATATAGATACGGCACAAGATTTGATATTGCTGTCAGAATATCGCTTGCAGCAGCATCAATCGTTGTTTGCGGAATCGACTTATTGGGATAGTCCAAATATGCGTTATAAACGCTTTGAAGCTGCTGATATGATTCCTCAGAATAGTCTGCCGAATCATACCCCGTCACCTTTTCAAGAGCCGCCTCAAGAACGCTCATATCATTGGCGTAATCCGTTTCATTATCTATATAGGAATAACCACAATTTACACAGGTGTGCTTTGTATAGCCCTTTGTATTAGGCGTTGGTGCAATAATCTCTTCAATAAACTGATGGCTTTCTTCCTCGTTCAAGTAGATACTTCCGCTGATACAGTTGAACACTACATCATCGTAATCGCTGTTAAATGTATCATCCTGAGAATAGGTAATCGTAATGGGTGAAACGACATATTCATCTGTCAAGACTCTGAACATCAGGTTCATTAAAACACCATCAATTGCGATATCGTCCGTCCCATTCCATAAAACAGAAAATGCACCTATGTCGTCTGCGGTTATGGTATCATTGAAGTTGCCCGGGAATGAGCTTCCCCGCTGCGCCATCATTATTTCAAGCTGTTGTGGGTTATATTCAATATTAATCATATAACCCATAATACCTTTGTTGTTAGAAATGTTTATCGGTACTGTTACGGTGTCATTGTATTCCGCCGAAATACCGTTCTCTAAATAAACATTTGCCACTTCGCTTACAGCAGATGCGATGATACTGACCGTACAGCCCGAAGCGGAAAGCACATCTATATTATCATCACAGCTTATCGTGTAACCAAATTCGTAATCACCGCTTTTGGCAAAGTCATTTGCTTTAAATATCAGATACTTGATTCCAAGAGTTTCAAATATCTCGTTTGGTGCATATGAATTATAGGTGCCCCGGTTATCTTTGACTATTTCAATATTACCCGTACTTCTTACGTTGTCCGTATTAACGGAATGCATATTGTCATCGGCATAACCGATAAAGGAAAATGCAGCGTTGTTATAGGTAATACTGTGTATAGCTTCCGAAAGGCTGACATTTGAACCATTTTCTCCGAGGGAAACGAAGAAAATGCCGCCCGCTGTTACAGTGTCTGTATTTGTATTCAAAACACCGTTGTATTCTGACTTTTCATTTTCGTTTGAAATGCTTACTGAAAAACTGGTGCATAACACTTCAACATTAACAAATTCTTCATTAAAGGTATCATCTTGAAGACATGTGACGTTGATAGTTGTATTACAGGTTTTGGCATTTTCTGCAACTGCAAAATTTAGATACATAAGAATACCGTTGCCGTCAAGGTTCTCCGTACCGTACCAGATTGTCTTAAAGCTACCTGAAGCAGCGTCACCCTCCAGATTGTCGCTTAATCCGCTTTGAATTAACGTACCGTTTGTAACAGAAATCGGAGTCAGAACGCTTGAATCATATTCAAATTCAAAGCCAAATCCGGCTAAACCGGTGTTGTTTCTAATATAAACAGGAACGGTTATTTCTTCGCCTGCCTCTGCCTGTACTGCGTCTGAATAGACTTTAGGAGGGGCAACATTTCTGATTATAGTCTCACCGCAGCGTGAGCATTGTGCCGTTTCGGTACCGTCAAAATATTCAGAACTGTCATTATTGAAAACATAGTCGCTTAAACTGTGCCCAAGCGGATTGGTACGATTACTGATATAGGTGTTTCCGCACTCTGTGCAGGTATTCAGCGTATAGCCCCCCTGCGTACAGGCAGCTTCAACAATAGATGACTGATAATGATGTCCCGTTGCATAGATGATGTCGTCGTATGTATCGCCGCAAGAAGAGCAGGTATAAGTCACATAACCTGCTTCCGTACAAGTCGCTTCAACTCTACTTGTTTCGGCATATGCATGACCTGTTGAAGGGATTGCTTCCGTCATAGTCTCGCCACAGACAGAACAAAGATATACGATATATCCATTTTCAACACAACTTGCATCTACAGTTTCCTGAACAGTATATGAATGAGTATGCTCAACAGGTATTTCTTCTGTATAACAATTACCACAAACACTGCAAGTATACTCAACCACATTATAGGTTACATTTTCCTCAATCACAACGCCTTCGCCATAGCTGTGACCGTTTTCATCCACATAATTATCTCTATTTTTATATCCGCAAACAGAACAAACAGCTTCGGTATAGCCTTTTTCCGTGCAGGTCGGTTCTATTGTTTCATAAGATAATAAGTGTTCAAAACCTTCAAAAGCTCTTTCATACGCTTCGGCATATTCCTGAATAGCAGAACCCGTACAACCTCTGAGAGTCGCTTGTGAGGGTATTGTATTCGCATTACGATAAATGTCTGCGTAGTAGTTATATACTGTCAGACTTTGTAAGGCTGTACACCCTAAGAACGCGCTTTTACCTATTGTTTCTGCATTCTTAGGAACAACAACGTCGATAAGCGATGCACACTTATAAAAAGCATATTGTTTAATAGCCTTAACATTTTCCGGAATAGAAATCGCAGTTAACGAAGCACAATTACCGAAAGCTTCATTGCCAATTACTTCAACAGTATCGGGAATGCTAACACTTTCCAGCGCTGAACAGCCGTTAAAAGTATTGTTGCCGATAGAGGTTATTCCGCTATCTATGATAACCGTCTTGATATCCGAATAGAAATTTGCAAAATGCGCACTGGCTCCGTTACTGAAATCGTAAATATTTCCCTCACCAGTGATAGTAAGAGTACCCGTTGAGCCATCGAAGGAATAGTACGCGTTTTCACCGCATTTGCCGGTTTCGTTAAGTTGAATTCTCTTTGATAAAGAGAAACTCTCTCCCCTTTCATTTTCATAATTTACGGTAACATTATAAGTAATACCGTTCTGTTTTGTAATATTGATGCTGTTTGGTTCAATATTAGCGGTGGTTCCGTCAGGATAAGTTGCTTTTAAGGTAATTTCATTTTCATTTACTGAAGTGGCATCCGTTTCAGTATAAACAACTTCGAGATTATTTGGTGCATACTCGCAAACAAATCCGTTATTGTTTTTTGCATTGCTTGGGGATTTGTCACAATCGTCATCCCAATAACCGGTTGTATACAAATTGATGTAATACTGTCCATTATAGCTTGAAGAATTATTAGGCTCTCCACTATTCCAATTAGTATAGCTAAAAGGTTCACCGTTATACCACTCAAAGTTACCGCTACTGTTTCGAATACCCCCAAGCACAACATCTCCGACTTGTGAAATCAAATTAGTTACAACTGTGTTTTCTTCAGCACCTGTAATAGTCGCTAAATATCCACCATTTGCTTCACAGATATATCTTGCTGCGCTGCAAGGCACCGTATTATTGTAAAACACATATTTGTTGGTTTTATAATACGATGAAGAAAGGCTTTGCGAATTTATATCATCTAAATCGACACAAGCAATGAACCCCGGGGTAGTAGAATCAATATTAATATCGTTATACTTACCGTTAGACTTAATAATACAAAGTTGGTTTTCATTATTATTCGCATTATCCGGCTGATTACTATCCCACGGATTTTCTGTTACATCGACCGCTTTGCCTGAATACTGCCATTTAAAGCTACTACCGCTGCTTCTCTGTCCTCCGACAATATAATATGTTTTAGGACCGTTAAGAGAAAGACTTTTCAAAATATTTAAACTATTTGTATCTCCACCCTCTGCGAACTTGAAGTATGCGGAATACAGATTTTTAAAATTAGTATACGGCTTGTCAAAGCGCATATACAGTTTGTTTTGATATATAATACTTCTGGCAACAGGAAGAGAATAAGCGTGACTGTCAAGTCTAACGGCATCGCTGTCTCTTGCAGTTGCACTGTTTCCGGCAAATGCGTTGTTGCCGATGCTTGTAACGGAATCCGGTATAACCATATGATGCACTAAATCGCACCCGTAAAAGGCATAATCGCCTATCGTCGTTAATCCGTCAGGAAGATGAATTTCCGTCAGTGACGAGCATTTATAAAATGCAGTAGCAGCAATATTGGTTACGGTGTCCGGAATCGTAATATTGGTCAAGTTTTTACAGCCGTAGAACGCTGCTTCCTCAATACCGGTTACACCTTGCGGAATTACCGTCGTTTTGCACCCGGCTCTTAAGACGCTATCCGCCGTTCTAATAATAGCGTTGCAATTCTCTCTACTGTCAAAAACAGGATTGTTTTCACTAACGGTAATTTGCTCAATACTGTATGACCAGTAAAAAATACCATAACCGATATTGGTAACGCTTTCGGGAATTGTCACGCTGATAAGTCCCGGGCAGTCACTGAATGCATAATTACCGATACCCGTAATTCCGTTCTCAATAACAACTTCCTTAATTGCAGATTGATTTGAAAAAGGCGTTTGCCCATATGTATAACTGTTGATATTCCCTGTTCCGCTGATGGTAAGGATACCTGTAGCAATTTCAAAGGAATAGACGGCGTTATCACCGCAAGAGCCTGTTACAACGGTCATATCTTCCGTTCTTGTTTCTCCGCAGACGGAGCAAGTATATTTAACCGTTCCGTTTTCCGTAAAGGTGGCTGCTTTTGTTATTTCACCATCATTCCAGCTATGGTCGCCTATTTCGGTTTCGTCGCCAATATAACTTTCTCCGCAACGCGAACAAGTATAGGTGGTATAGCCTCCTGCCTGACAGGTCGGCGCCGTTACGGTTGGAACATAGTTATGACCAAGCGGCTCAATATCCTCTTGCGGTGTTAATACTATACCGCAGACCGAACAATGCTCGCCTGCTGCTTTACCTGATTCCGTGCAGGTTGCGGCAACTGCTTCGTCAACGACAGCCGTATGACCAAGCGGTTCAAGCTCATCAGAGATATAGCTTTCACCACAACGTGAACAGGTGTATATTGTATAGCCCTGTTCAGTACAGGTAGGCGCCGTTATAACAGAAACATATTGATGTCCGGGAGAGGTAATATCCTCCTGCGGCGTTATAACTAAACCGCATACAGAACAGTGTTCCCCTGCTGTTTTACCCGATTCCGTACAGGTTGCCGGAATGGCCTCGTCAATAACAACCGTATGACCGATTGCATCGGTATAATCATCTGTATAGCTGTAATCACAATTTGAGCAGCTGTAGGTTGCATAGCCCTGCTCCGTGCAGGTTGGTTCCGTTACCGAGGATATGCCTATGGATTTGTGTCCCAGAGACTGAAATGTTTTTGAATACGTGGTTGCATATGTCTCTGCCGTAGAGCCGCTGCAATAGCTTTTTATGGTAATGTTATCGGGAATTGTATTCGTGTTATCGTATATTGTGCAAGTATCATTAGGTATGATAATTTCCGATATGCCGCTGCAATTATAAAAAGCGTATGAGCCGATGTTGGATATATTGTCCGGTAACGCAATACTTGATAATGCGGTACAGCCATAAAACGCATAGTTATCAATATTTGTTACAGCATCGGGTATTTCAAGTGCATTTAAAGAAGTGCAAGAATAAAACGAATAGGGACCAACACTTGTTACTGTATCAGGAATGATATAATTGCTATCGGCTTTTCCCTGTGGATATTTCACAATTTTCGTTCTATTAACGTCAAACAGAACACCATCAACAGATGAATAGTATTCACTGCCAGCTTCAACAGAAATACTCGTTAAGTTCTTACAATTATTCAATGCTGTTGAATTAACATTTGAAACTTTTTTAGGGATAACAACAGATGTTAAACCGGTGCAACCCGAAAAGGTAAGATTGCCAATTGAAGTTACGCTGTCAGCAATGTCGATATTGGCTAAGTTTGTGCAACCTTGAAAAGCATAATTGCCGATGCTTGTTACCCCTTCTTCAATGACAACAGTAGAAATAGAAGAATTGCCATAGAAAGGCGATCTGGTTATTATAAACAGATAGTCTTTCATTGCACCTGTTCCGCTGATTGTAAGCGTACCTGTGTCACTATCGAACGAATAGGTAACATCATCCCCGCAGGAGCCGGTTGTCAAGTCGTCAGCATAGGCAGAAAAGCCCGTAACAGTTAACGAGCTTATCAGCATTAATATTGAAAGCAATATGCTTAATATCTTTTTATATTTCATTATTTCATACTTCTTTCAGATTCATTCATAACCGCGAACAGCACAGGCGCAAAATGCGCCTATGCTTTTTCTTTCATTATGCGATTGTTTCTTTACCGACAAGATACCTTGCCAGCATTGCGACATCGCGGTTATTCACCTTACCGTCGCCGTTAACGTCCATAGCAAGAAGCTGCGCGTCGTTTGCCGTCTGCTTTTTAACGATAACCCTTGCTGCATAAACAACATCGCGGTTATTAATCTTTCCGTCGCAAGTTACGTCGCCCGTCATAATGGCAGTAATGCTGTGGATGGCGTTACCGTTATTAAGAAGGCTGATGACCGTTCCCGTTCCTACCAGTGAATCGCCGCTAATGACCTCGTCATTTGCGTTTTTAAATTCAAGTGAGGAAGCGCTGTTTTTGAAGTTAGGAAGAAGGTTATCAACGGTATTATTGCTCAGCGGAATATTTCTGAGGTAACCTGCGCTGTCAAAGCGGACAGTTGCGGAATCTTTGAGCGTTACGGAATAGTTAACGCTCGGGTTAACGGTAATCTTGCATTCTGCAACTGCTGAATCGTCTGAAGTTACGGCATAGATTACCGTTTCACCGCTGCCGGTTGCGGTAACAGTTCCGTCATCATACACGGTGGCAACGTTTTCGTCTTCGCTATGCCAGATAATGCTGATGTCATCGGGCAAATCAACGCCGCTGATTTCACCTTCAAGAATAAATGTGTCGCCTTGATCCATCGTGTAATTATCACGGCTCAGCGTAATCTTGGTGATTTCGCTTTCCTCCTTGTAAACCGCGTTCACCGTCAGGTCTTTTTCAACGAAGGTATATTCATCCGTATCCCATTCAAAGAATACTTTTGTGCCGTCCTTCGGCATTTCGGGAGGAGTAGCCTCTGCACCGTAATCAACGGTCTGTTCGGACACGGTTTCGCCGTCCTTCTTAAAGGTTACGGTATAGGAATTAATCGTATATTTAGCGTACAGATTGACAACGTTGCCAAAGGTGCCGTTTTCAAAGTCAGCTTCATTTGTATATTCGCTATCGGTATAAACACCGTCAAGCGCAAAGCCGTCAACAGCAAACAGTTTATTATCAATGGAAGCAATATCCTCGCTGATAAAGGTTGCCGCCAAAGCACTTTCCGCGTCATCAGCAAAATTATTATAAACATTTAGAATCTTGCTGTTACCAAAAGCGTAGTATTCGGTAGCCTCTTCAGAATCGTTTTTGCCGAAAGAGGAAGCACAGAAGCGAAGCACTGTATCTTCGCTGATTTCAATCGGTTCAGTATATACATTAACCTCAGATGTTACATTTTCCTGCGTTTCTTCATCTGAATTACCGCCGTTTTTTACAGCCTTCGGATAAGTACCGTCCGTTGTATAATAAATGTCCGCGCTTTCATCTTCACAGGAAAGGCTCACTGTCTGTGTATTATCATAATGACCGGTTGTTACATCAGCAGTAGGAGTGACCGTTGTTTCATCGAAATCAAACACTGCTTTAACCGTAATATCCCCTTTGATATTCATTAATTCTTCGGGAGCAATATCCCATTCGTAGTAATCGGCATACTCGTCCTCTGGAAGTTCAGGCATTTCGTCAACCGTTATGGAATCACCGTATTCCACCGTTCTGCTATTCACGGTTTCCCCGTTTGCATCTTTAAACTCGACGATATATTCATTCGTATCATAAACTGCCTGAACCATCATATCCGAGGTTACTTTGATTTTCTTACCGTCATTATTCAGTATGGCATCCCAGCCAAGGAATTTTCCGCTTTCTGCATCTTCGGGCGTTGTTTCTATTTCTCCCTCATATTCGTTTCCATTCTCGTCCAGAAGTGTAGCGGATTCTGTTTTATATTCCAGATCCTCCCCATAATTGAATTCCTTTTCATATATCTCTTGCTTTCTCCAGTCAACAAAGCGAACCCTGTATTTATTATTGGTATAAACGGGCTTAACCTCTAAATCACTTTGCACATTGGTGCAGGTGTTATTCCAGCAGATAAAGGTCTTGCCGGGTACCTCCGGTCCATCCGGTAAGTTGGCATTTTTACTCTCGGTAACGGTCTGTGTGTCAATAATCTCGCCGTCATCATTATAGAAGGTTACTTTATACTGTGCCTTCGGCGCTTCAATCACATCCACATCGCGCGTGCCCGATTCGCCTTCTATACCTATTTTTATTGTAAAATCGCCTGTTTCTGCTGTCGGTTCTTCGCGAAGCTTATAGGTAAAGGAATATGAGCCGTCATCTCTTATTTTTGTTTGGCCTACAAATTCGTTTGTAAAGTCTGAAGAAGCCTTGTACTTGGTGATAAACAGAGTAATATTCTTACCTGCAAGCTCGGGTTCAACATCGCCTTCAAAGGTATGGCTTTCGCCACTGTTATCCTCAATACCGGCGGAAACGCTCTTGTATCTTACCGTCTCTCTTGTTTCCACTTCCCTGTCGCCGTTTTCGGTTGGGGTAACTTCCTCGGGAGACCAGTCGCTCCAGTTATCCCATTTCCAGAAATTGTAATGGTACGTATGCATTCTGGAACGCCATCTTGTTGCGTACTGTGGTGGTGTATGACTGCTGAGAAACCAAAGTTCGTTTCCGAAGTTTACGGCGCCGGCTTTTCGGATATAACCGTTATGACCATCATAATTGCCGTAATAATCAAGCGGCGTGGACTGTGAATAGGAATACAACGTGCCGCCCATGCCTGAGCCATAGGTGTAGTAATAGGTTCCGGCGCTCGAATTCCAGTAACGATAGTAATAATAGTTATACTTCTCAGCAGTTTTCAGTGCATTCTCCTGCGGCTGAACCTCTAACCATCTGCCGTCTCCGGATGTTCTGTAATTATTTTCATATAGTTTCGTCCATGACCATGCAGACCAAGCTCCAGGGCTGTTGCTGTCTTCAATCGCATCGTTTACGGGGTCGGTACCTTCCCAGATATAGCCATCCAATGTGTTTTTAATGTTCGTCGTTCTAATTTTGTTTCTGTAACGGTATTCGGTTCTCGGCTCTACCTCCGTATCGTTCGGGTCGACGTTATCCGGAAGCACCTCCAGCCAATTCGACCACATCAATGCATTGTCCACACCGGAACTTGCCGTGTTGGAAATCGGAATACCATCGTAGCTGCTGTCAATAATATAAACCTCAGCAACAGTTGCAGCATCATCGCACGGTACAAAAACCTCCACGCTCTTAGCGCCGCCCTCGGCAATACTGAACGCCGCTGATTCGGTGGTATAAACCAGCCTGCCACTCTGCGTTTTCAGAGCAACAACTGCTCTGCCGCGCGTTCTTCTGTCCGGATAATTCTGAAGGTTAAAATAGACGGTATATCCGTCCGGCTGACGCTCAGCCCGAACATTGGAGCAGGCAATCGGAAGATCTTTATTAATCCAGTTAAATACTGCATGAATTTTGATTGGTTCCTTTTGGTCTTCGTTATACACATTTTTATATTTTTCGCTGTCCCAACCCGCAAATTCATAACTGCTCTTAAAATCGGGGTCGCTGTTACTGTCGGGAACCGTCACAATGCTTGCGTCGGGCGGCGTGGCGTCATCGCCAAATGCTACCGTCTGTTCGCCAAGTTCGCCGGCAACTACTTTGCCTGTGCCGTCAATAAACTGAACCTTATATTTTTTCTTTTCATACTCCGCTCTAACAACCGAATCCGCTTTCAAGTTAGTGAGTTTGGCGGTGATAGGGTTCTCCGACGTTGACGCATCGTCAACCCATCTGGTAAAAACATATCCTTTTTTATCGGGTGCCAGTGGCGGCGTTGCATTTTCGGTATATGGCACCTTCTGTTCAAAAAGAACTGTACCATCGTCATTCTTATATGTCACCTTATTTGGCGGAAGCACCTTTACTTTTTTGTTCATCGTGCCGACATCGCCGTCAAACATATAGTTTTTGCCGTAAACCTTAACGGAATAGGTTTCAGGGTCTATCGCCTGAAACGATGCATTCGTGCCGTAAATTCTGTCTATGGTTTTGAGACAGTTGCCCTTGCTGTTATACAGTTTTGCAACATAGTATTCGGCGTCTGTTACGTTGTTCCACGAAAAATTGATGAAATCTCCTTCCTTCAATTCCGTGGCAGAATTTAGCGTAATGGTCGGTGCTGGCGGTTTTGTTATAGTTGGTTCTTCATATTCACAAGAATAAAGATCAATCCATGCTTCTTGACCATTATATAAGATTTTTGCTTGATTGCCAGACACACCTACAATTACTACAGAAGAGCTGGGGGATAAGTATCCAATTATTTTACCATTTCCTGTTTTGATATTTGCAGACTTATATACTTTTGCTTTTACGCTAGCTTTTTTATTACCAGTAAAAGAGTTTATAATCTTATTAACAAGAGTTTTATTTAAGTTATCCTTTATTACAAAACGATAATTATATTCTAACTTTCCGTAATTCCATGAGAGATTAAGATCTGCTATTCTAATATTTGAAAGCTTTTCACTTGTTCCAGAAGCAAACTTAATATCTGAATTTACATGCGCAAATTCCTTATTATATGCGCCTGTAGAAATATTTTTAGCCTGAGACAATCGTTCAAAAAACAGTAGGTTTTTCTTTCCGCTTCCCTGGACAATAAATGCGCTTATATACTGATCATCAGATACTAATGACAAACCACCTGGAACAACGTCTAACGTGAAAGGAGTACATGTACCATAATAGTTGTAAGCATTTTTGCCTTCTATCTTGAATTCAATATATTTATAATCTTTCCAATTACCAGACTTTTTGTTTTTTCTTTGTAACACTAGAGTACAAGTATCACCAATGCTATATGCTTGTGCGGTTATTGTGCCTGCCGGCATAACGCTACAAAGCATCAACATAGCAAGGAATAAGGATAAAAATCTTTTACTCAGCTTTTTCATTTCGTTTTCTCCTTCTGATAATTAATACAACCGATAAGATTAAGATAAATATCAAAGCGGTCAGCACGGCAATAATGGCAATCGCTTCGATTTTTTTCTTTGATGAATTACCACTTTCGCTCGTGGTTAGCGTGATATTCTCTTCCCCACGGGCGCTTTTAACGGCTTCGTCAAGCGCTACCGCGGCAACGTCATACGAATCGATATGCTGAAAGCCCTCTTCATCTGCGCCACTTTCGGCAAGCATTTTTAAAGCTTTTTCAACTGCTTCCTGTTTTTTATCGTCAGGTAGCTCGCTGAAGGACTTTGCGCCGTATTCAGCGAGAACTTCGTCCGCCGTGGTGATGATTGCCTCCGTGTCTGCGCTTTCAAACAGTTTCCGTACCGTTTCGGTTTTCACCGCTTCCGCATAGTCTTCCTTTAGGTCGTCGAAGTCGGAATACTGTTTCCCGCCTCCGTAGCTGTCAACACGGTTATTGACATATTCCATCGCCGTTTTCTGCTGCTCTTCGGTCAGGCTGTTGATATCATTTGTACCGAAGGACTGCACAATCTGCTCAACGGAGGCAATTAAATAATCGCCGGATACTTTGTTTTCGTTTTCGTTATCCGTTTTTGCGGCGGTGGCTTTTTCAGTAACCTTGCTTGTTATCTCATCGCTTACCGTAACCTTTATCGGCTTACAGTTCAGCCTAACGTCCTCAAACGCTTCGTTAAACGTATCCTCCTGACTATATGTGACGGAGATATTGTATTCACCGTTATCCGCCGTCGGCTTTATGCTGAAGGTCAGGACGGCGAGCGTTCCGTCGCCCTTAACCTCGGCATTATTGCTCCACAAAATATCAAAACTACCTTTAACAGCTTCATAGGAGGTTACTGTTGTATTAAACAGTCCGTCAGCCGTCAGACTTCCGCTTGATACGTTGGTCAACCTTAACTGACCGTCCGGGTACTCAACCGTTAATTTGAAGCCCATCAAACCGTTATTGCCGCTCAGATTCAGGGGAACCGTTACGGCTTCGCCCTGTTGAGCGATTATATCGTCAGATTTTACAACGTAACCGTCATCTGCATATGCTATCGCAAAACTGCATACAGAAACGAGCATCACCGCAAATGACAGCATTACTGCAATGAATCTTTTCAAAAGCTCACCACCCTTCTACTTCGTCTTTATACTTTTAATTTTTGACCATTTGGAATAATACTTCTTACCGTTAACCACCTTATAAGTGCGTATCCTGAAATAGTACTTTTTATTGCGTTTCAGTTTTTTGATCGATTTGACGGTGGTTTTATAATTCTTAATCGTTATTGTTTTCTTGCTCTTAAAGCTCTTACTCGTTGCATATTGAATCTGGTATCCGCTGACCTGCTTTGTCCTTTGTTTCCATTTCACCTTAATGCTTTTTTTCGTCGCTGTTAATGTTGAAATGGCGGTCGTTTTCGGTACAATCGTGAAATACTGTTTTTTAGTACCGCTGTACTTGCCCTTAAACGTAATCTTCACGGAATATCTGCCAACTTTTTTTCTTCCTTTAGCATATTTAACCGTATAGTACTTTGAAGAAACTGTTTTCCCATTGGCGTCTTTCACAATCACGGCAGGGGTTCGGACCTTGCCGTTATAGACATATTTCGTCGTTTTAAGTTTAACGGTTTTTATCGGAGCGGCAGTTTCTTTATTCTCCTCATTATCCTCGCTTGGCTTTATTGGTTCCGCTGTGCCGGGTTCTGTCGTGGCAGGTTTTGCAGTTGTGGGTTCTATAATACCGGTTTCACCGGCGCTTTGTGTGGGATTAAGTTTAACAGTAATAGCTTTACAATCAAGTATGACATCGTTGTATTCTTCATCAAAAGTATCCTCTTGGCTGTAACGCATTGCGATGCTTGTCATCACTTCTCGGTCGGTAATAACCTTGAATTTTAAAATCAAAACAGTACCGTTTTCGCTAATGGCGCCTGATCCCGTCCAAAGAACGTCAAATTCGCCGATTTTGTTTCCTATATTGTTTTCAAAATTGCCGACAAATGCTGCATTTGACGTAACCGATATGATTTCAAGTTCGGAGGGATTATATTCAAAATGAAGCATATAACCCATAATCCCATGGTTATTGCTGATTTTAACAGGAACAGTCACAATATCGTTTTGTTTCGCGGTTACTTCATCCGCATATAGTACTGCCGCTTCTCTGCTTGCGGAGGGTTTTACCGTTATTGTGCAGCCTTTGCAGAAAACGCCTTCTGTAGCGGCACTTAATTCGAAAGAATAATCTTTGGAAATTGCCTGCTCCTTACTCTTGAACGTGACAGTTACAAATGCTGTATGATTCATCGCGGAAGTAATGTTGCTAATCTTTAAGGCTATATTCCCATTATTGTTTTCACATACGATATTGGCAGCACTGTCTGCTGAAACAAACTCAAATATCTCCGCTTGATATGACAGGGTTAACTGCATTGCGCTAAGTGCTTTTAACTCAGAAAGATTAAGAGCAACTGAGCAGTTATCTCCGGCAGCAACATCATTTGTGCTTGCTGTTATCTTGGCATAGTTTGAATAATGATTATTTACAATGGTGATTTCGGCGTCATGACAGTCTAAGATAACATCATCATAGTTCTCGTCAAATGTATCCTGTTGAGAATAATTCAATTCTACTGTTGTTTTCCCGCTCGCCGTCGAAGCAACATTAAAATTCACATAAAACAGTATTCCGTTTCCTGTGTTTTTTGTTGTCCCCGACCAATAAATCTTAAAAGAGCCGTCATCGGCGTCGCCTTCAATATTATCCTGCAGTCCGCTGCCGAGAACATCGCCATAATCAACAGAAACAATTAACGACGAATTATTACTACTATTTTTATCATAATAAAAATAATAAGGACAAATATCATAACAGTTTTTATAGTCATTTAAATTCATTTCATAACTATAATTTTGTTTACATTCTATACAATTATGATTATTTTCTTCTCCACCTATATCACATTTTTCACAAGATATATAACATGATTTATAATATAAATCACTTTTATTTAAATAATATCCTTCTGGAGCAGAAGGACAATATTTATATAAATCTAAATCTAAAGGACATTTACAATTTCTTTCAATAATATTAATATTATTATAATCTCCTTTTAAACAATCATTATAACATTTACCATCATATAAAAATTCTGAATCATTATCACATCTCTCTTTACATTGTCCATTTTGGCCTATTACTTTTTGCTTTTCGAGCCAATTATCTCCACAAAATATTGTTGAGCATTTAATTTCTTTTATTAATCCTGATATTATTGGATTTATTGTTTCATTAATACAAATAACAACATTTTCTGGAATATTTTTGAACATATCTTTAGTTGTGTCATTATTAATTTTATTATTTTCTTTAAAATTTTCAAGATTAATATATTTTAATTTATAACAATCTTCAAACATATGTATAGGTTTATTTACATTATCAATATATAAATTTTTTAAATTTAAAGAAGTTAAAGAAACACATCCTGCAAACATATTATCAGCATATAAAACACTTTTGAAAATAGGCAAATCAACAGAAATTAGGGAAGAACAATTTTTAAATGATGAGTCAATTCCTCTTAACTGAGATGTATTAAAATTTGATATATTTATATAAGTCAAATTTATACACCCAAAAAATAAAGATGGCATATATATTAAGTTTGAAGTATCAAACCCAGATAAATTTATATTAGTCAAATTTTTACAATTCAGAAACATACGAGACATATCTTTAACATTTGAGGTAATAAAATTTGATAGATTTAAAGACTCTAAAGAATAACAATCAGCAAACATATATGACATATTTTGCACTTTAGAAGTATCGAAATTTGATAAATTTATTGATTTCAAATTAGAACAACCCTTAAATACAAAGTTCATCATAGTCACTCCGGATGTATCAAAATTGGATAAATCAACATAAACTAAAGAACTACAATAACTAAATAATTGATCTATCCATCTCAAATCAGGCCCTCCGAATTTTCCGAAAATGACAGAAGTTAAAGAGATACAATTATAAAACATCATTCCCGTAGAAAGTATTTTTGAATCAATATTAAATTCAGTTAAATTAATTTCGGTAATATTAATACACCCTCTAAACATATTTCTTGTATTATTAGCTGTATAAATATTCCATACCATAATTAATGTGTTTTCATTTGGTTGTAAATTTATTATGTATGAAGTATAATTCATAATTCTATATGTAGCACCATTTTTTATATGTATTTCATCTGGATATTGACCTCCTACTCTAATTAAATCATAATTTATAATGTTTTGTTTTCCAGATGATTTTAGTTTTATTGTTATTCTTGATTCGGCTAATAATAAATTAATAGCATTATAACTATTTAAATTGGAAAAAAATATTATTGATATTATTACTTCTAAAAGAATGGATGAATTATGTTTTGATTTATTTGACATTTCGATTGGATTTATTTTACTTATTTATTATATTTTTTAAAAATACTTTTTATTTTTTTAGAAATAGATA
>CALGGQ010000266.1 GCA_937915775.1 uncultured Clostridia bacterium
GCTGAAAATCGCCGCAAGGATGATGGGAATGGCAAAGCCCAGAATTGTCGCCAGCGAGATACGGGTGGTGATTTTCAGATTCCGCGAGCTGCGTTTCTTTTTTTCTTTACTCATTCTTCTATCAGGCGGTTGTCACGCAGCAGCTTGAGAAATTTTTCAATATCCGCGCGTGCTCTGTCAGCATCGACGTCGTATTCCGCCGTCAGCAGTGTAACCGCCTCGTCAACGGTGATATCTTTTGTGAAGCAGTCCCATAAAAACGAGCCTGTTTCATTGAGCGTAATCATTCCGTTGAATTCCTTGGCTGTCCTGCCGAGCGGCACCACAATGTCGGAGCCTGCGATATTTCGTTTGGCAAAGCCGTTCTTAATCTTCATGGTATCATCTCCGTTTGATTTGTCATTTCTATTATATATGATATGAAATCATTATTCAATCAGTTTTTCTGTTTTACATACGGGGAAGAATATGCTATAATAAGCAAGGTGATGAATATGACGTTAAAGGAAAGAATTGCTATGACGACTACGAATGTTATCAATCAGTTAAGCGGCGTGGCGCAGGCAGAGCAAGCCAAGAGCAAGGTGCCCAAGGTGATTACCGAGGGAATGCCCGAGCTCGCTCGCAGAGCCGCTGCCGATGGCGCCGTGCTGCTGAAAAATGACGGCGTGCTACCGCTGCAGGCGGGAACAAAGGTCTCGCTGTTTTCCCGTGTGGCGCGGGATTGGTTTTATGTCGGCTACGGCTCCGGCGGCGATGTCAACCGTCCGTATGCCGTCAGCCTGACAGAAGGTATCAGAAACTGCGATGCGCTGGAGCTCAATGAGGAACTGGCGGAAATCTATCAGAATTGGTCTGCCGAGCACCCGATTAACCATGGCGTCTGGGGCAGATGGCCGCTCTTTTATCCCGATATGCCGCTGACGGATAAGGTGGCAAGCCGTGCTGCTATCGTCAGCGATGTGGCAGTGGTGACAATCGGCCGTTCCGCCGGTGAGGACAGGGACAGCGAACTCGAAAAAGGCAGCTATTACCTTACGGATGAGGAGCTGCGCCTGCTCTTTACCGTTACCAAATATTTTCAGAAAACCGTGGTGCTGCTCAATACCGGCGGCATTATCGATATGGCGTGGACGGAGCAGTTCGGCGACAGAATCAGCGCCATTATGTACGTATGGCAGGGCGGTATGACGGGCGGCACGGGAACTGCAGAAGTTCTCACGGGAAAAGTCTCGCCGAGCGGCAAGCTCCCCGACACTATCGCGTATAGTGTTTCGGATTATCCTTCCGACCCGTATTTCGGTGATAAGGTGCGCAATTTCTACAGCGAAGATATTTACGTCGGATACCGCTGGTTCGAGACGTTTTCACCTGAAAAGGTGCGCTATCCGTTCGGCTTTGGACTTTCATATACTACCTTTGATATCGAGACTCTGAGGATAGGCGGCGATGATGAGCTCTGCTTCAGGGTGAGGATAACCAATACGGGAAAATTCAGCGGCAAGGAGGTCGTTCAGCTTTATGTTCAGAAGCCACAGGGCAGACTTGGACAGCCTGCGCGTATACTCTGTGCATTTGGAAAGACCCGCGAACTCGCGCCGAATGAGTCTCAGGAGCTTATTTTGAGAGTGACTCTTGAGATCGGAAGAGCAC
>CALGGQ010000267.1 GCA_937915775.1 uncultured Clostridia bacterium
CTTTTTCACTTCAAAATTTCTTTATTTTTCCTCTTGACTTCTTTTAGCAGGGTTTGTATAGAGATTTAATTTGGCTTGAGTATTTTCATCTGCCTTGACGATACCGTATTCACCGGTAAAGCTCATTTTATGCTTATCTGCTACATATCCGTCTCCTGTTTTGTTAACATGTAGGTCGGCACCGACAATAATATTAACCTCGCCGGAAATAGCTAAATCCGAAGAATATTCGATGTTGCTGTTTACTATGTACCAGCCGTCAGTCAATTCTGTTTCCGAACCGGTCAGTATAACGGCAGTAATATCGTTTTTTCCATAGTCCTTATCAATGTAACATGTATTTCTTGTTTTCACATCAAACGCGAAAGCCGTTAGCGGCATCGTGCCTATCAACATCATAAATGACATTAATAGGGCAATTAATCTTTTGGTAAGTTTCATAACACCGTCTCCTTTTTGCTTTTTATAAGTGAAATAATTAAATATTTTATATCAGTTTATATTATATAAAGGGGTGTATAACAAATGTATAACAAATAAGGCGGTTTTCAGAAAAAATTTTATTTTTTTGCAAAAAAATACCTTCGGCAAATGGAATACCGAAGGTGTTTGCTACTATTCATTTCTCATTACTTTATCAATAAAGGCTTCCGTCATATTCGCCCAGTAATAGTTTGTCATATATTCTCCACGATAAGTATTAATCGTTTGCACATCTCCTTGCATAAGGCGGTATAAATCACATTCAAACAAATCGGGGTTAATTCTGAGCTCTCCCGAATTCATCTCAAATATATCTCCGACTCCGTTTTCTGCAAGGGTTGTTTTAAGGCTGTGGACGATAACGTTAAAACTTTTCTGCATTTTGCGGTCATATAAAGCGTCCTCGTAAAGTGCGGCAAATGCAACGTTTCTTTTAACGCCTGCGCCACGCTTATCAATCAGAAAGGCAAGCAATTCCTTTGCTTTTGAGCGTGCAAAACGCAGAGGCTTTCCGTCAATTAAAAATTCAAATTCATCAAAGGTTTTTGCAAAGATATGCGGATATTTTGTCATTCCTTTTGAAGAAAGCGCGTGATTGATTTCCGCTTCAAGCCTTTCCTTTTCAATAGGCTTTAAGATATATCCGCTTGCGTGTAATTGAAAGGCGTCAAGCGCATAATGCGAATAACCCGTAAGAAAGATTATTGATATATCGGGGTGAAGCTCCTTAATTTTTACCGCAAGCGTGATTCCGTTCATTTTCGGCATTTCAATATCCAACAGCGCAATATCGGCGCTGTTATTTTTAAGATATTCAACCGCTTCAAGCGAGCTTGAAAAACTCACAACCTCGCTGACCTGCGGCAGCTGCTCGCACAAGTGAACGACAAGCTTTAACACGAGCTTTTCATCGTCAACACATATTATTTTCATTCTTGTTCCCTCGGTATTGTAATTGTAACATCCGTGCCTTCGCCGATACGGCTGTCAATCGTCAGCGTACCGCCGCACATCGCCTTAATTCTTTCGCTGACGTTACTTATTCCTATATGTAACTCGTCAGATGATAACGGCTCATTGGTGTCAAAACCAACGCCGTTATCGCTTATTGTAATGATATAATTCTCGTCCGTTTTCTGCGTTGATACCTTAACCACGCCGTGTTCAACCTCACGAACACCGTGACGGATGGCATTTTCAACAAGAGGCTGAACGGAAAGCGCAGGAACGAAAAAGTCCTCCGAATCTATATGATACTCAACGCTGATTTCGGGAAAGCGCAGCATTTCAATGTCGGCATAAGTCTTTGTATGCTCAATCTCCTTCTTGATAGGTATCAATTTTTCTTCTTCAAGAGAAGCGATATTGTTTCTGAGGTATGCGCCGAATTTGCCCGTTACCTCAGCCGCTTTATTCGGGTCAAGCAGACAGAGTGACTGAATCGTCGTCAGCGTATTGCTGACAAAATGCGGCTGAATCTGCGACATCATTATTTTGATACGCTGCTCCGCCCTCAGAGCTCTTTCGTGGTCCTTAACAAATTCAAGGTGCAGCCAGATATAATAGAACAGACTGCAGCATACAACGGCAATGGTTAAATAACTGACGGGATATACACGGAATGCCGGCGATATATCAAGAAGCGCCGATACAATAATTAAAAACGCATTTACAATCGGCAGCCAAATCCACGTTTTTTTATTACGGTATTCCGTAACCGTACTATAGACAAGATAAATAAGCAGAACAAAGCTGACGACGAAGGCGGTTTTGCTGAAATAGAATACGCCGCCCTGAAAACGGTTGTGTTTGTCAATATAAAAAGCAAAGTGCGAAAACGTTGCCGTAAGATACACGGCGGCATTTACCGCTACCAGAATCCACGCAACAGTATTATTGCTTTTGGGTTTTACTAACTTACAGAAAAAAACTATAATAATCGGTCTTATAATGTAACCGAAAATACTTTCAAGCGTTCTTATATACGGCGCTGATACCACCGTTTGCAAAATATAGTCGGAAACATTCTGAAGCAGAT
>CALGGQ010000268.1 GCA_937915775.1 uncultured Clostridia bacterium
AGACTGTAAATCTGCTGCAAATTGCTTCGGTGGTTCGAATCCACCTCCATCCATTTGCGCGGTGCCGTGAGCGAGGAATCGAAGATTTCGAGCTGCATACGCTATCATACATACGCGCAGGCGTCTGCTGGTGTGGCGGAATAGGCAGACGCAAGGGACTTAAAATCCCTCGGTAGCAATACCGTACCGGTTCAAGTCCGGTCACCAGCACCAAAAAGAAGGATACCTTTTCGGTATCTTTCTTTTTTATTCTTATGAGAAAATATCCTTGAGCATGTCGTTCACCGTTGGACAGGCACATTGAAATTCCAATTCCGTTGCAGCTTTTGTCATATCCAAAATAATTCTGTCCGGCTTTTTATGGAAGGTAGGTTCCTTTATTTCGATCTCAGAGGAGCTCGAAAAATAAGCAATCATATCTTTTGCAATCATCTGATTATCAATGCCGATACCGGAACTGATATTATAGATACCTTTACATTCGGGGTGCTCAATAGAACATTGAATCGCGCGGCAAACGTCTTTGATGTAGATGTAATCGCGTATATCGCATCCCATAATTGTCAGCGGCAGATTGCTTTGCGCATTATGCAGGAACGTGTTAAACAGTGATTTATCGTTCATATCGGAACCGATTACCTGACCGAGCCGAAGCACCTTAATATTCATATCAAATCTTTGATTATAGTATTCACACAGCTTCTCGCAGGCAATTTTGCAGATGCCGTAATAGTTTATTGGCTCTAAATAATCGGTTTCCGTAAACTTCGTATCAGTAAAAGTACCGTAAACACAGCGGCTTGAGGTGAAAATAACGTTTTTTATGCCTAATTCTTTAGCAGCTTTCAGTGTTTCCTCAAGGATACGGATACTGTCAAAATAAGCAGTGAGACCGTTTGCCTCATTATCCTTGGTCGCCTTTTGCGATGCCAGATGTACGATGGCGTCACACCCGGCAAGAGCCTCAGTTAAATGCTGACAGGAATAATCCGTCTGAACAGCATTGTCCTGCTTACTGCGGCTCAGCGAAATAATGGAATACTGATCTGAATACTCCTTTATAAATTCTCTGCCTATGTACCCTGCTCCGCCTGTTACAGCAATTTTCATATCTGCTCTCCTTAATCAGTCAATATAATCATATATAATTCACTGACGATAAGCATTTCACTTATCGTCAGTCATCACATCATCATTAACAGGTTTCCATGCGGTAACCGCACTTTTCCATATACCCGTTCATCTTACGAACGCTTTCACCCTCGTCATAATACCAGCACACCTCAAGCGCATCGGGATAATCGCTTTCTTTTTTGAAAGCGGTTTCCGGCGGCTGACACATAAAGACAGTGCGGACGGCTTTCGCCTCGTGCGACGGACAGAAAGCGTCTTCTGCAATTTCGTTATTCAGCAGGTGCTTAAATAGCGTATCCATTAAATCGATGCCGTTATAATGACGAATCAGGCGCCACATATGGCATCCGTCAAGACGCGGCGTCACTTCCACAAGATAAGGCTCTCCGTCCGTAATCTTAATCTGGAAATAACAGGGGCCGTTCTGGATGTTCAGCTTATTCGCTACTCGTCTGCTCAAATCAAGCGTCTTATTCTGAATTTCCTCTGAGAAAGAAGAAGGCAAATAATGCTCTTTAATAATACCGCCCGGAAATTCTGAGAAAGAAATTCTGTCAGATACTAAGCCAAACTTCATTTCTCCGTCAACCATATAGGCGTTTACGGAAACCTCCTGACCGTCCAGATATTTTTCTAAAATGACTTTACCTTTTTTGGAATGTGAAACGGATTGTGCAAAGCGTGCCTTTGCTTCTTCGATGGAATCCACGCGGTAAACGCCGCGCTGCCCCTGTGAATCAACGGGCTTAATAATGCCCGGAAAATCGTGATAGACGGACAAATCTTCAACCTTATCCGCTACAACGTAAGGAACATTCCCTTTAAAATCAGGACCCAGCGCCTCACGCATTAATTCCTTGCTGTTGCAAATCTTTGCCGTGTCGAAGCTCACAAAATGAGGCAAACCGAGCTTTTCGCTCACGTAGCTGACAGTCGGCATCGCAATGTCAGAACCGACGGAATAGATGATATCAATGTTTTCTCGTTTTGTATATTCGAGAACACGGTCCATATCCAGAATATTGATCATCTCAAAATGGTCAAGCAACGGAATGCCCTTTTCCACATTGGTATAACTGCATCCGTAGACCTCATAGCCTGCAGCCTTACAGTAATTCACTGCGTCTATCTGAGCGTTTCCGATACCTAAAATAAGAACTTTCATAGTTTCCTCCGTTATTTATCATTCCTTATCATCAGCAGTTTTTGCCTTATGCTATAAGTCCTCTCGCGTCATTAAGAGGATGGAAGCCAACGGCTTCGTTGGGTTTTCGTATTTCGGAATGTCCATCGGTTTAAATATTTTAATCTTAACACCACGGAATTCGAATGAATCAACTTTAACAAGCTTCTTTCCGGCTGCTTTCATCAGACCGCTTAAGCCGGCATTTTGTGTGCCTAATTCAGCCAAATATACATTATCGTTGTGTAAAAGTGCATGGATGGCGGAATGAATACCGAACTGTTCATTTCTCTCGTTATAGAGCTTGGAATGAACATACCAGGTTCCTAAGGATTCCAGATTTTCAAATTCGTTGCTATGGTCAAAGACCAGTTCTGAAGAAGCGATAAAATCCAGTGCATTATAAAAATAGAAATTTTCCGGGTGTTCGTGAGCATATTGACGCAAAGTATCAAGCTGGTAGGTCTTTGTCAAAATAGCAGGACGCACCGTACTGCTGCGCGCTTGCAGTGAATACTGATTCGTCCATCCGAAAACAAGAAGAACCATAAGAACGGACAGAATACGAAGTGCATTTTCCTTAAAACTATATTTCTCAGCATAAAACATTAAACCGCCAAAGCTGCTGATAATTGCCATAAGCGTCATGATGCTGAGGCATTCCACCACACGAGCCATCAGACGACCGTACAGTACAAGAACGGCATTGACGCCAAAGAAATATGCGAGCAGAATGGGAACGACAAAGTGTGCAAATATCTTATTTTTTCCTGAAATTGCAAACAAGAATGCAAAGGCAATTAATACAGCAAAGAAGGCATATCGTGCTTCGCTGCCGCACATGATGTTGATCATACTGTGCAGTCTTGAACCGATGTTTTTCCAGCTGGTAATATCCAATTTGTCCTTAGCTTCGGCAATCGCTTCCAGCGTATCTGCTCTTACAGCATAACTGATGTCAAAATTTCGCGCCGTCAACGCCTTATAGACGCCTTTATTGATGCCCAATGATTGATATAATTCACGGTTATCTTCCCAGCTGGGAAAGCCGCCGTAGTCAACAACAGAGGAACGAGCCGAATTGAAGCGATAATATTCTTTGTTGACGCCGGATGCAAAATTTAGATAATAGATTCCTCTGAGCCCTACCACAAGCACAACCGTTGTCAGCATCAATATGGCAATGCGCTTCATTTCAGCCTTGCCGAATTTTACCTTTAACTCCCCTTTAAATACGAGATAGAGAATAACAACGCAAAGCGCAACAAACATCGGCAGCATCATCAGCGCCACAAGCCCTCTTACCAGGCACGCCATACTCATAAACGCAGCAGCCACTATGCCCCACGCTTTACGGTAAGTGCCTTTTTCCTGCAGCTGGTGCAGCACTTCAATCAAGCAGCAGATACCGGCGCTGGCGAAAAAAGCGGCAAGCGTCGTGAATTGCGGCATCAGGATTTGCTTTTGAAAAACTAAAGCAGAAAGAGCGATGATGGGAATAAAGCGTATCAATAAATTTGACCAGCTTTTAACGCGCTTCAGAAAGATAAATTCGCTGATAAGAATCGAGATGAACATCCCGATTTCAAAGAAACCGCCGTACCACTCCACCGTCGGTGCAAGCTTGTACAATAAAGACAGCGCATACCCTAAAAAGATATGCAGGAAGGTTGCCTGAGCGCTCGGCGTTCCGGAATAACGGCCGGAAACAATTAATCGCATACGAAAATCGTCATTCGTTGCAAAAAAAGGCTTTCCGAATTTGATTAAAAGAAAAAAGAGAGCCATATTAAAAAGAAGAAGTGCAATAAAAGAAACCGCCTTCATATTCCATTGAAGTTTTCGTTTATTGATACCTGCTTCCCTTTTCATCATTGCTTCCTCCTGTGACTCTTTGCTGAGATGCCTGATTATCTCTTTAATTATTCAATTATCATAACTTAGTCAAATATATAATGGTCTATTATATCGCTATCATTATATCATCTATAGTATATATTTACAAGCATATTACAGATTTTAAATAATTTGTCATTTTAAAGTAATAATTTATATTATAATGTTCTGCTTAAAAAGCAATAAAAAGAGGAACTCAGTCCTCTTTTTTATGAGCGTATTTGATTCTTTCGATTATCTCCAGCGCTTTAAACCGAATAATGTATTTATCACTTGTTATCATTTGCATTTCCTCATCTGTCAGCGTTTCCTCCAAATCCTCGGTACAGCCGGAAAGGCAGACAGATGGGAACAGCACGCACCACCAGTTTTTACCTTTGCCCTCCCCTATTTCAATTTTCAGAGAATTGTATACTCCTGACGGCAGAGAAAAATCGCCGTACTCTCTGACATTGAAAAATTCTTTCGCTGTGTAAACAGTTGAGTCGTAATGATAACCGTTTTCGTGAATGACCGATTGCACAATCTCATTAATTTCATCAAGATGCTCTGAGGCTGCTCTGACAGCACTTTCAACCGAGCAGCAGTCAGCAAACCATTGCCCACTCGTTGCCATCACTTTATCCCGTACCTTCAGCTTCAACTGTTGGTCGTCCTCGCTGTCACTATTGGCAAGAATATGCAGACGAAACACCTTTTGACTGATGTTTTCGCTTTTCGCAATCACAGGCGTTATTGAGCAAAACAGCATGACAAAGCATAAGAACAGCGCTGTAAAAATGAGACTTTTTTTCATAAGAAAAACCTGCCTTTCAGTGATAGCATAGGCAGGTTTAAGATTTTTTATTCAATGACGGTCAATTGACAGCCTTTACTAACAGGTCGGCAAACGTAAATATCTTTTGCATACCTCGTCAGCTCCTGTGCGGCTTTTTCAGCGTTTTCTTTGCTTTCAAAGATACCGTAAACCGTTGGGCCGGAACCGCTCATACAGGCGCCGAGAGCGCCGTTATTTCGCAGAATTTCTTTCATATAGATGCGATTGGGTACCTCGATAAACTGCTCAAACACATTTTCAAGGCGTGCGCCGATGTCGGCAAGGTTTCTGCTCTGAACCGCCTTTAACATACCGAGGCTATCCGGAGCGTGCATTTTGCCGAAGGTATCAAACTGCGAAAAGGCTTTGCCGGTATTCACGCCGAAATCAGGCTTTGCCAGAACGATATAGCAGCTTCTAAGCGGCTTAACTTTACTGAGTATCTCTCCAATACCTTGCGCAAGAAGCGTACCGCCGGTGAGACAAAACGGCACGTCAGCGCCGATGGTTGCACCGATACGGCAAAGCTCCGCTTCACTGAGTTTGGTTTGATATAACTGATTAAGCGCTGTAATAACTGCTGCTCCGTCCGCACTGCCGCCGGCAAGCCCCGCCGCGTGCGGAATACGCTTGACGATGTCAATGTGAATTCCTCTGCTTGTCTTACGAATTTTGGCAGCGTTAAAAAACGCCTCAGCCGCTTGATAAGCGATGTTTTTCTCATCCAGCGGAATGGAGTCGATATTGCAAGAAATCACGATATTTCTGCCTTTGATGCGCTCTACGGTGACGGTGTCGTATATGCCGACGCTCTGCATAATCATCAGCAGGTCATGATAGCCGTCATTTCTCTTGGCGCAGATATCCAGCAGCAAATTGATTTTGGCATATGCCTTAACCTTGATTTTCATCTTTCAGCTCCTCAACAAATTCGCCGATTAGTCGGATAGCTTCTTTAATATTTTCAATAGAATAACAGTAAGACACGCGAATAAACCCTTCACCGCAGTCACCGAAGGCGTTACCCGGTACGACTGCCACTCGCTTGGCTTTAATCAGCTGCTCACAGAATTCCTCGCTGGAAAGTCCCGTGGACTTAATACAAGGGAAACAATAAAATGCGCCCTGCGGTTCAAAGCAGTCAAGCCCGATTTTACGGAAGCCGTCTACGGTAAAACGGCGGCGCATATCGTAATCCTCTTTCATCTTGCGGATATCGTCATCACCGTTTCTGAGCGCGTCAATCGCCGCATACTGAGAATTAGTCGGCGCGGACATAATCGCAAACTGGTGCAGCTTTGTCATCTGCTTTATCACGGGTGCCGGACCGAGCGCATAGCCGAGCCGCCAGCCCGTCATGGAATACGTCTTTGAAAATCCGTTGATGACGATGGTGCGCTCCTGCATTCCGTTCAGAGAAGCTATCGAGGTGTGACCTTCCGCCGTATAGGTCAGTTCGCTGTAGATTTCGTCCGATATGACAAACAAATCCTTTTCAATAATAACCTCGGCAATCGCTTTCAGCTCATCCTCCGTCATAAT
>CALGGQ010000269.1 GCA_937915775.1 uncultured Clostridia bacterium
AAGCGATATCACTTTAGTGCCGTGGTCGGGCGATACAAAGAATATTACAAAGCTGAACGTGTCTCTTGGTGACTGGGCATATGATTTTACAGACGACGGCTATCGCTATTGCCGCCAGGTAAAAATCCTTGATGGCAAAAGGGAACTGACGAGTTCGGAGTTTAAAACGGAGAACACCTATACTAAAAACGGCGATTTCAAGCAGGTAAAGATAACAGGTGTCGGGATGTATAAGGGAACTGTTATCCTGACAGCAGACGGTAAGGTGAAAGCACCTGCCGTTCCGAAGCTTGCTTCACTGAAAGCAGGTAATGCATCCTTCACTGCCAAGGTCAAAAAGGTTTCCTATGCCTCCGGCTATCAGCTTCAGTACAGCACGTCATCTAAATTTACGAAGAAAACGACCAAAACCGTTACTCTTTATAACTCCGGCAGCCTCAAGAAAACGGTTAAAAAGCTCACACGCGGTAAGAAATATTACATCCGCCTCCGCTCTTTTAAAACTGCAAACGGCAAAACGGTCTACAGTAAATGGAGTAAAACCAAAACGGTTAAAACAAAATAATCACAAAAAAAGAGCAACCGTAATTGAAGTTGTCAAGTAAAAGTGGACAATAAAAAAGTTTAAACAATGATATTAGTTAGGAAAGCCCTGTTCAGTTCTGAACTGAACAGGGCTTTTTCTGCCGCATTTGACAGAAGGACGTTCAGTGTTGTAGTAGGTTATGTAGTTTTGAATTAACGCTGGAACATCTTTGCAGTGATAGATGTCAAAATCACTTCGTAGTTCTTCCTTAATCCAACCGTTAAGAGCTTCAATAATCGGATTATCAGTCGGCGTTCCAACTCTTGACATTGACCGCACAATATTGGTACAATGCGAGTGAGCGTTTAAGAAAGCTCGCGAAGAGTAAACTGTGCCTTGGTCGGTGTGGAAAGTGACTGGGCATGTTTGCTCTTTTGCTTTATCAGCAACTTGCTTTGCAACTTCTATGTAGGTTCTTGTATCACCAATTTTTCTTGATACAGATGAGGCAATAATTTCATTGTTGAATGTATCTACTGCAAATGTCCATTCCCATTTACAGTATTTTGTTTTTATCATTGTCATATCCGATACAACGATTTGCATTGGCTCGGTTGCGTTCCAATTACCTGCAACGATATTGCCGTATTTGATATGTTCTTTGCCTTTTGTGGGATGATATGTCTTTCTTGCTAAAGAGCGAATACCTGCATATTTACAGCATTTGTGAGCAAGGTTATCCGAAAATACCCATCCGGTTTCTTCTCTGATTTTTTCTGCAAGATTATGATAACCGTAGCATTTATGTTTCTGATGTTGTTCTATCAGCAGTTGCGTTAAATCTAATCTGTTTTGTTCATATCGGTTAAGCTTCCCTCTGCGTTTTCTCCAAGCATAATATCCCGAACGGTTGATGCTCATTATCTTTAACAGCATTGTGACAGGATATTCTTTTCTTAATTCTTCTACGATTTTGTATTCTTGTCTTTGAAGGTAACGAACCCCTTGTTTGCACCAACTCCTTTCACCATGTAGCCTTTTTTTAATCGTTCGTTCTCTATACGCAATTTCAAATTTTCAAGCTCAAGCCTTTCTAATTCAGAAAGGTTTTTCTTTGTGTGCAGTGCTGCATATGGATTACCTGTGCCACCTCTATGTTCTTGATAGAAATATTCTTCACCGTGTTCTTGATAATCCCTTATCCATCGTTGGATATTTCGATGCACCATTTCATATTCTCTTGATATTTCTTCTTCTGATTTGTTTCCTTCTAATACCTCCTTTACACATTCAATTTTGAATTCCGGTGTGTATTGCCTGTTCTTTCTCATTTCCTTTTCCCCTTTTTTTCTCATTATACATTAAAAAATAAAAGTGGACACTTTTTTGTGTCCACTTTCATTTTACACTTTCAGTAATGGTTGCTCTTTTGATCTGAATCTTGCGGAAATTATTGCGTCATTATAAATACTCTTGATATGATCTATCGTATTCCGCAAGTTCCTTAATACTATCAAATTCGGTAAAGTCGTTTTGTTTGGCTTCTTTTATTTGTAGTACGTAATGTTTCGAACAACAGAACATCGGAATATCATCCCAATAGATTTGCGTGTTTTTATTAGTGATGAATTCATTTACAAGGTCTTTTTTTAGCGACTCGCAATCCGCTTTTGACCAATATGAAATACTGTAAAGAATCCAACCGTTTGCACCGCCGCGACTGCATTCTTGTACAAAACTATTTTTATCAACATACTGAATCCATTCATCTGAGTAGTCGGATGTCCATAAGCTGGTATAACCGGAGTAATCAAATGATGTTTTGATAACACTGTCGTTTTCTATCCAAATATCGGCGTCTAGTATGACAGAATTACACAAATAATTCCTTGCACAATACAGTGATGATATATTATTACATGTATCATAATCGGGATTTACAATAAGCGTTACGGGGTATTTTTCGGATAAATATTGAAATTGTTCTTCTTTGTAACCGATCACAATATAGATCGATTCAATTCCTCTTCTCAATAGAACCTCAATGGTGTTTTCTATAATTGGTTTTCCAAATACCTTTAAAAGCGGTTTAGGTGTTATATCAGTCAGGGGCTTCATCCTTTCACCCTTACCGGCAGCAACAATGATAGCATTTTCTACCTTATGCATGGTGATTCTCCTCTATAAATATGCGATAATAATCTTTTGCATACTGATACTGTGCAAGTGCATATTCTCCAAAATCAACGCCCAAAGTAGCTTTGTATTCACACCAGTTGCTCCATAATAAACCGCAAGCAGCAATATAACAGTAGATTTTTAGACGTATTGCTTTTGTACAATGTCCGCTAAAATAGATATCAATCAGTTGATCAACTTCATTTCTGTCATACATAGCATAAATGGCAAACATAGCAATATCGATATGCGGATCCTGCATAGCAGCATATTCCCAGTCAATCAAATAAATACGTTCTTCAGTCATAATAAAGTTATCAGGTACTGAATCAATGTGAGATAAGCAAACTTCATGCTCTTGCGAATCGATATATGCCTTCAGAGAAAACACATTGTCCTTTACATTTTGATAATCTGTATAACAAGAGCGATCAGGCATTAAACTCTCGTAGTAATCAATTTGATGAAAAACATCAAAAGTATGATTCAACATCAGATGATAGTGGTGAAAAGTCTTAAGAAACGACATGCACTTTTTTACATCCATTGGATTATGTGCATCGCAGTTGCGAGAGGCATCAATATACTTAGTTATTTTATAACCATTATCGGGACTGAAAAAAATGATATCATCACAAATATTTTTATCTTTTATCTGTTGATAAACATCATATTCATTCTTTCTGTTTATGAGCTTATCAGTGCCTTCACCGGGAACCCTGAAGATGTATTGCTGATTATTGACAGTAAACACAAAAGAGCGGTTTGTCATACCGGTTTTAAGTGATTTAATGTTATGAATTTGGTTTTCATTCACATTGAAGACCTGACAAATAGTATTGATACATTCAGAATCAATTTGAGAGAGCGTATTTACAATAATGCCTTCAAGATCATTATTTATATTCATTTATTACTCACCCCTGAGTAATTATAGAATGATATTTTGTATTTGTCAAATAAAATGACTGCGTCAACGCTTGAAGCAGTCATTTTTAGCATCTTAGAAAAATTTTGCAATTTGTGACGGATGGTCAATGATAACATCCGCGCCTTCGGCTTCCAATTCTTCGCGTGAGCGAAAGCCCCAGGTGACGCCGATTGCCTTAATTTTGGCGTTTTTCGCCGTCTGAATATCAACGTTGCTGTCGCCGAAATAAAGGGCTTCCTCAGGCGTACAGTCGAAGGTATCGAGTGCCAGCAGGGTTCCTGTCGGGTCAGGCTTGGTAGGCAAGCCCTCACGCTGACCGACGATTAAGTCAAAGGTGCCTTTGCCGAAAATCGTATTGAGAATGCCGATGGCAGCAGGCTCCGCTTTGTTCGTCACAACAGCAATTTTGATACCCTTGTTCTTAAGTGCTGCAAGCTGCTCTTTAATGCCGTCGTACGCGTCGGTGTTGTCGAGCTTCGTCTTGTCGTAATAAGCGAGGAATTCAGCCAAATATTTGTCCAGCGCTTCTTCGCTTAGGCTGTGTTCAAAAACGCGTTCCACGAGCTTTCTGATGCCGTTTCCCACAAAACGCTTGTAATCGTTTTCCGTCCAGCTTGCCTGATAGCCGTGCTTTTGCATTACGTATTCGCAGGCGTTTTGTAAATCTGTTAAGGTGTTAATGAGTGTGCCGTCTAAATCAAAGACGACGCACTTAATTTTATTGTCCATATAAATCACTGATGTCCTGTTCTTTATTCTTTTGTATTTTTCTGATGTAGGTAATCACCAGAATCACGATAACCGCTGCTGCAATGATGGCGGAAGTGATATAGATTTTCTGTTCCTGCTGCTTGCTCTGTGCACTTAACTGACCGCTTTTCACCTTGCTCCAGAGGTTGTTCTGCAGCTCTAAAATGTTTTGCGGGAGGTTGTGGAATTCATTGCAGTCAAGCTCACCCTGCGGATAGACGGCGTCCTCTCCAAACAGCGAGGATTCTTCATCAAATTCAATCTCCTTGTTGGAGGAGCAGTAATAGATGTATTCTGCGTTGTCAAAGGCAACCTCCGGCTCCAGCATAAAGTTAATGAAGGCTTCTGCACCGGCTTTATTCTGCGCGCATTTGGGCACACAAAAAGCGTCGTAAGCTCTGTTAAAGCCTTCTTCGGGCAGGCAGTAATCCAGGTTTTCGTTGTTTTCCAGCATCAGAAGGTAGTCGCCGGTGTAGTAGGTGGCAAAGGCATATTCGCCTGATTCCATCAGGTTGAACACTTCGTCCATCACGTAGACAGGCTCCACTGCGTCCTTCTGCTTTGCCAGCAGCTCGGCAGCCTCTACCCATTCTTGTTCATTGGTGGAGTTAACATCGTAGCCAAGCACCTCCTGCGCAATCGCGAAGGCATCGCGCGAGTTGTTGAACATCAGCACCTTGCCCTTGTATTGTTCGTCCCAGAGAACATCCCAGGATTCAGGCTCCTCGTCAACAAGCTCCGTATTATAAATCAGTGCTGTGTAACTGATGTTGAAGCCGACGGAATACTTATCCTCCGGGTCATAAAACAGATGTCTGAAATCATCGCGGATATATTCCTCAAAATTCGGAATATTTTCAAAATCCAGCGGTAGCAGCATATCCTCGTCAATCAGACGTTCAATCATATAATCGGACGGTACAATGACGTCATAGGAAACACCGCCGCCGGCAAGCTTTGAATACATATTTTCATTGGATTCAAAGTTTGTGTAATTCACGTGAATACCGGTCAGGCGCTCAAATTCACTGACAACATCCATCAAATCGTCAGAGCCGTCGGAAATGTATTCGCCCCAGTTATAGACGTTGATGGTTGTACCCTCTAAGCCGAGATTGGCATAGTATTCAAGCTGTTCATCGCTAAATATTTCGTCATCATCGGCAAAAGCAGTGAAGCAGGGGATAAGCGTTGCAGTGAATAACAGACCGCACAGGAGAAGGGAAAACAGCTTTTTCATAGTCTTTTCTCCTCTCTCTTATCGGCTCGGCTCTGGGCGATGTTCATCAGCACCAGCAGCACCAAAATCACGCCGAACATCAGCGTTGACAGCGCAAACATATCTGGCTTAACGCGCTTCTTCGTCAGCGAGAAGATGTAAATCGGGAGCGTCTGGAATGACGGTCCGTTTGTGAAATAGGAGATGATGAAGTCATCGAGCGAGAGTGTAAAGCTCATAACCGCGCCGGTAATGATACCGCTCATAATCTCCGGCAGCACAACCTTCATAAACGCTTTAAACGGTTTGCAGCCGAGGTCAAGCGCTGCTTCGTAGATGTTCATATCCAGCTGCCGCAGCTTCGGAATAACGTTCAGAATGACATATGGCAGGCAGAAGGTGACGTGCGCAATCAGCAGCGTCGTGAAGCCAAGTACTTCGCTTTTATGCACGAGTGTTCCGGCAAAGACGAACAGCAGCATCATCGAGATACCTGTCACGATTTCGGGGTTCATCAGGGGGATGTTCGTCACCGTCATCATGGAGCGCTTGTAGAGCTTGTTCTTTGTTTGAAATAAACCGATGGCAGCCAGCAAACCGAGCAAAACGGAGCATACGGTGGTGACTATGGCGAGAATAACCGTGTTTTTCAGCGCGTCCATCGCCGCATTGTCGTGGAACATCCTGACCCACCAGTAGCCCGAAAAACCGTCCATCTGGTAGGTGCTCGAGGAGGCGTTAAAGGAGAACGCCATCATAATGATAATCGGAGCATACAGGAAGAAGAAAATGATGCCCATATACAGACGGGAAAGCGGTGAAATCTTTTTCATATCACAACACCTCCGTCCGTTTCGCTGCCGCTGTCAAAGTAATTGACAACACCGAGGCAGATAAAGATGAGAATCATCAGCACGAAGCTGAGCGCCGCGCCGAGATTATAGTTATTGGCACTCTGAAACTGCGATTCAATCACGTCACCAATCAGCACAATCTGACCGCCGCCGAGCTTCTGCGTAATGTAGAAGGTGGAAACGCAGGGTACGAAAACCATCGTGATGCCGCTGAGCAAGCCGGGTACAGAAAGGGGAATGACCACTCTTCTTAACGTGTGCAGCTTGTTCGAGCCTAAATCCTGTGCCGCTTCCAGCAGAGAACCGTCGATTTTTGAGAGCACGGAATAAATCGGCAGAATCATATAGGGAAGAAAGTTATAGACCATGCCGAGAATGACGGCGCCCGATGTGTTAATCATATGCACATTCTTTAAGTGCAGCGCTGTCAGCAGGGAATTAATCACACCGCTGTCGCCTAGTATCGTCATGAGGCTGTAGGTGCGGATTAAGAAATTCATCCACATCGGCAGCATCACGAGCAGAACGATGGTGCGCTGGATGCGTTGCGTGTGCTTGGAAAGAAAGTAGGCAAAAGGATAGCCCAAAACCAAACATATCACCGTGGCGGCTAGACCGTATAAAATAGATAACAGAATGGTGGAAAAATAAGCCGGAATCTGCGCAAAGCTTGTCAGCGAGAAGGCTCCCGTTTTATCCGTCAGCGCATAGTAGGCAACCATAATGAGCGGTGCCACAACAAAGAGAACCGACCATAAAAAGTATGGCTTATCAAGCAGTCTCTTTGCGGAGAGCTTATTCATTTTCCTCCTCATCCCAGTCGTAATCGGCGTCGGAAATGTGGTCCATCTCATCGGAGAAGGTAGAGTAGTCGCCGAATTCGCCGGAGTATTCGCTGCGCTTCATAATATGAATGGCGTCCGGCTCGATATACATACCGATTGTCTGACCGACGGCAAGCCCCTCCTGCGTTGTCTGAATCATCCAGATAAAGCCGTCCACGTCAACAAGCACTTCAAAGTGAACGCCCTTAAAGGTAACGCCGGTAATGGTGCCGGTCAGCGCAGCCTGCGCTCCCGGTTCGGTAATCTTGATATCCTCGGGACGAACGACAGCGTCAACGGCTTCATTCTTGGCGTAGCCGCTGTCAAGACACTTAAATTTGACGCCGCCAAAGGTAACGAGATAGTCGTCAAGCATAATGGCGTCAACGATGTTGGATTCACCGATAAAGTCCGCCACAAAGGCGTTGACAGGCTCGTTATAAATATCCTCCGGTGTGCCG
>CALGGQ010000270.1 GCA_937915775.1 uncultured Clostridia bacterium
TGATAATGGTTAGCATTAATTCAAATAACGCCGTAATTAAATCAGGCTCGCTTTTCCTGTAACGATAAATCAGGAAGAAATACTGCCTCGGTTTTCTGTCAGGCGCACGAAGCAAGCGGAAGCCTGCCTCTTTATGATGCTGGTCTAACCGTTCCTTAATAGCCTCTTTGGTATAGTTTTTACCAAGGCTATCAAGTCGAACAGCCCTTTCCCAGTCAGGAGTAATAACCGCTGGGTGATCATAACGGAAATCTCTGACAAAGCGGTAGCCGAGGCATTCCATATAATACTTAAAATCGGCAACAAAAACAGTATTTGCAAGTGCCTCGTCTACATCGTGACGCAGCATATCTCGGTGTGTAATGATACCGTTCTTTTTCAGCCAGTATTCCTTCTTGTTACCACCGTAGAAATTTGCGTTTTCCAATACTGACAGTTCACGGCTTTTGCATATCTCGTCAGATACCCTGCGAAGTTCCTTATGGTCGCCGATTCTGTTACGGTACTTCTTGCCGTCTTTGAAAGAAGTGCTGTTTATGACAAAGTGATTATGAAGCTTGTCGGTATTCAGATGTGTAGTAACCACTACCTGAAACCTGTCGCCCCACATACGCCTTGCCGTTTCAATGCCGATTTCATGCGCTTCCTGCGGAGTAACCTCTCCTGCACGAAAACTTTGATAACCGTGATAAGCAACAACAGAACCACGCTCGCCGTATCGTTTCTTAACAGCACACATTTCCTCATAAGCACGATGCTTGGAACAGTTAATGCCCGACACATACATCTGCTCGTCGGTTTTCTCGCTGTTAGAAGCATATTTCAGCGTAGCATATAAGTCCTCATCAAGAAACTTCTGCTCCATAGTTTTGTCAGGATTTTCCGCATAAGTCAAGACATCCTTTAACCGTCCTCTGACGGGCCAGAAGCCTGTGGTTGCCACGGCAGCACCTCCTTGTCAGGTCTAATCAATTCTTGCTCAATTTCTGCAAGTAAATACAAAGCGACTGAATTAATCTCTGAAGGAAATGGTTCTTCACACAGTTTGTCTAGTTTCTCGCAGAAATGATAAAAAGCGTCAGGCGGCACCGCTTTCGGTGCAAAGCCCAACGCCCTTTGACGAATATATTCACTTTGTTTCAGTCCGCAGCTTTCAGCATTACGCTTAATTCTGCGCTTTTCTTTTTCCGTAACCGTGAAATATATTCCCGGTTGCTTTTGTTTTGGTTTCTTTTCCATAATTTTTCCTCCATAAATGCAAAAAGAGCCGATGAACAAATTAATGCTCATCGGCTCTGTGTGTTGGTATTATCTTTCTTGTTCCAATTCACGCTTGCGAATCTTTTTGAGTGCCGGAACAAGAATTCTTTCATAACGTTCCTTTATCATTGTTTTATAAAACTTCTTTTGGATATCGCCGATAAACGGTGTATCATCAATTATTGTATAAACATCTCTTAAATTGATTTTAGACATGATTCGCTTCAGCGCAGCATTGCAATCCTTATCCTGCAGAGAAGTAATGAAGGTATAATAATTGATACGGCTTCCGTTTATTCTAATGGATGAGGTGGGCATATCATATACTCTTGCTCTCATCTCATCAGGGTCGCTCATTATCATTTCCATCATTTTCTCATCAGCCTGCGGATACAAACTGCTACCGCAGTCATAAACTGGCGCTAATTCCATTTTGTCCGTAATCGGGTCATAAAGAAAGCCCCAGTTACCATTGTGTCTATCCCAGTTTCCTATTAAGCTATCAACAATAAACATATCCCAAAATCGTCTTTTCAGTTGAATCGGGTCTATGGCGGTTTGTTCCTCAAAGGTTTCTTTAATATCGCTTAACTCGGTTCCTGTTCCGTTACCCTCTGAATCAATAATTTGATTCTTTAGAGATGCGAAATCTTGTAAAACCTTCCCGTTAATAGCGAAGTCCTTGCAGGCAACGACTATTTTCTCTACACCCTTATTAGTTGTATAAGTTCCAAGAATTACCTCTTGAACAGGAACGCCAGCCAATTTGAATATCTTACATCCAAGATATTCAGCAATACAACTATTGCTGTAACTCAAATCATCATTTCTCGGTGCTGTGGGAGGAAATTTTAACATATACAACTCACCGTCATATATAATGGAAATTTTACCGCCGTTTGCACCGGAGTATGCTTTATTCCTTTTTTCAAGCTTAGTAAAATCAACAGCCAACTATATCGCCTCCTTTACAAGTCCAAGATATTTGCTGCGTAAATACCACGCTTGGTCTGGGGATATTTCTCCGCTGACCTCGGCTGTATTAATATCGCTTTGAAGCTCGCAATAATCACAATCATAGCGAAGATATTTTTTGCCGCTTGTTTTAAGTTTAATTGCTTTTTTCATATTATCCAAAGAAACTTTCAAATACTTTGGTAATGCCGTTTCATAATGATTGTTTGAATCAGCAGCCTGCATAATATCCTCCATTGAGCAGTTAAGCGCTCTTGATAATTGCAAAACTGTTTTTGCATTACAGTTTTCAATAGAGCTTTTACCAGAGCAAATATCAATAACTGTTGTTTTCGGAACACCGCTTATTTGTGATAAACGGTACATGGAAATGTTTTTATCATTTAAAATAGTTTGTAAACTCACAATTCATCATCTCACTTTCTATTACTATTATATCGGTATACCGACCGTTTGTCAAACATTGTTTATATTTTACATGATACTGATATAAAAAATCTATAGTATCGTTCAAATATTAAACAAACTGCGTTATCAAATACACCCAATGAGTGTATTAGTCAAGAATCAATTTTGAGTCGCAGAGGGTTTTAGGGAGAGATTGTGTCAAAAGTGTTTAAATATAATAGAAAATATGGTATAATAGAATTAACGAAAACAAGGGAAAAGGTATGGTAAATGGAATTCATTAACGGACAAAGCAGAGAACAAATCACACTGTTACCGGCAAGCATCGATGACTACATTGATGAGAACAACTCAACAAGAGTTATTGATGCCTATGTCGATACGCTGGATATGAAAAAGCTCGGCTTTGCAAAATACCTTCCAAATGATACGGGCAGACCGATGTATTCACCAAAAGACCTTTTGAAGCTGTACATATACGGATACATGAACAGAGTTCGCTCTTCTCGTAAATTAGAAGCAGAAACCAAAAGAAATCTTGAAGTGATATGGCTTTTAAGAGGTCTAACACCAGATCACAAAACCATATCCCGTTTTCGTCAAAACAATCCCCAAGCACTGAAAAATGTTTTTAGAGATTTTGTTCAGTTGTGCGACAAATTAAATCTGTTCGGAAAAGAATTAATCGCTATTGATGGCAGCAAGTTCAAAGCGTGGAATACCAAAGATAGAAATTTCACAAAGGACAAGCTTGCTGACAGAATTAAAAGAATTGATGAAAAGATAGACGAATATATCCGTTTGCTTGAAGATAACGATGACAATGACGGCAATGCTTCCAATGTGAATGTGGAAGAAATCATTGACGCAATATATCGCCTTCAGAACAGACGTGATGATTATGCCGAATACAAGGATGAGATAGAAAACGGCGATGAAATGCAAGTATCATTAACCGATCCTGACAGCAGGCTGATGAAAACCAAAAATGGTCTGGACGTTTGCTTAAATGTGCAAACTGCTGTTGACAGTAAAAACAAAATGGTGGTTGAATTTACTGTTGAAAATCAAGTTCAGGATAAAAACTTAATGAGTCCACTTGCTAAAAAATCCAAGGAAACACTTAACGTTGACGATTTAACTGTTGTAGCTGATAATGGCTACGACAGCATAAGCGATGTTGCTCAGGTATACAATGATGGAATGATTCCGGTTATTACAGGCGGTGATTATGAATTCTTTGTAGAAACCACTAAAGAAGATGCAGAGCAAATCACAGATTACACAAAAGGCATCGCTCGTTGTGTTTACTTTCCAAACAGAAACATATTTGTTTGTCCTATGGGGCAAGTACTCTATCCGAGCTCATACACCAAGAAAAGACACTTAGCAAAATACTTAAACGCAAAGGCGTGTTCACACTGTGCTAACAAGTGTACCGTTTCAAACGTATATCGTGCTGAGCGACGAGTGAAACCTTCTGAATTTACAAAAGAATATGACGACAAAGAACTTTATCTAAAAAAAGTTCAGGTTCTTCAAAACAAAGAAATTGCTCGCCAACGAAAAAGTATTGTTGAGCACGTCTTTGGAACCGTCAAAAGAAATTTCGGCATCTCCTACCTGTTGTTAAAAGGCAAGCAAAAGGCAGAAGGTGAAATTTCGCTTGCCTTCCTGTCACTAAACATTAAGAGAGCAATCAATATTATCGGAGTAAAGAGATTGATAGCAGCAATCCAGACTGCATAATCTCTTTTTTCTTTTCATATTTTCATCATTCTTTTCAAAAGGGGTTTGGGGAATTTTTTCACCAAAGGGAAATTTCTCACTTTTGACACAGTCTGGGGACAAGCCCCTGCCGGAGACGGAAATGCAGCGCCTTTTTGCCGCTATGCACCGCTGCGGCAAAACGACGGTACTGGAGGTCGTGGAATACACGGAGCCGGAGTGCCTTGCCGGTGCCGAAGTCGCTGTCAGATGCGGCTGCGATATTTTAATGGGCACGGTGTATTTCGATTCCGTCAATGCTTTATGCCAAAAGCACGGTATCCGCTATCTGCCTTTCGTTGGCGAGGTGAGTGAGCGCCCGTCCGTGCTGGCAGGCGATGTCAACGCCATGATTGAGGAGGCAAACGCCTGTCTGGAAAAGGGTGTGAGCGGCTTTGATTTGCTCGGCTACCGTTACACGGGCGACGCGGCAAAGCTGAACAGGGAATTTGTTGCGGCTGTCAGGGCGCCTGTCTGTATTGCCGGCAGCGTCAACAGCTTTGAAAGGCTGGATGAGATTCTGGCAATTCGTCCGTGGGCGTTTACCATCGGCGGTGCGTTTTTTGACGGCTGCTTCGGCGACGGTATGGCGGCGCAGATTGACCGCGTGATGGATTATCTGGCAGGTGAAACGCGATGAAAAGGCTGCTCTATCCCGCCGCTTATGCCGAGAGTCCTTACACGCTGGACTATGAGCGGCTGTACGAACGCGGCTTTCGCGGCATACTGTTTGATATTGATAACACGCTCGTGCCGCACGGTGCCGACACCACGCCGGAGGCGGACGCTTTGCTCGCAAGCGTGCAGCGTGCCGGCTTCAAGGTGCTGCTACTCTCCGATAACGGAGAAGCGCGCATCGCCCGCTTTATGGGGAACAAGGCGCTGCCGTACATCAGCAATGCCGGCAAGCCGAAACCGCGCAGCTTTCGCCGCGCGGTGAAAATGCTCGGCTTAAGAAAGCAAGAGGTGCTGGTCATCGGCGACCAGCTGTTCACGGATATCCTCGGCGCCAACCTTGCCGGGCTTACGGGTATTCTGGTGAAATATATCGGCTATTACGATGCGGGCGATAAGGGTAGACGGCGTGCGCTTGAAGAAAAGATTCTGGCGCGTTATGCGAAAAGCCGCGCTGCCGAACAGCTCGGCAACATTACAAGGGAGGAGGCGAAGGACGTTGCGCTTCGGTAAATACAAACATTTTTCGGACCTCGGTCCGCTCGCCTATGAGATTTCACTGAACAAGGAAATTGTGCGCCGGCACATTAAAAACGCCTTGAGCGACGAGAAAATTGCCAAAGAGGTTGCGCCGGATACACTGCCGAACGTCGTTTCTGCGCACCAATCCTGTATGATTAAGCGCGGCCCCGGCGTGGACCCGAAAACGCAGGAAAACAAGGCGGTCAATATCCGCATTGCTGGTAGCCGCATCAACCGCCTGATCATTCATCCGGGCGAGACGTTTTCCTTCTGGCTCACCGTCGGTCACGCGACGAAGCGTAAGGGCTATCAAGAGGGCAGGGTGCTGCAGGGCAGCCGTTTAGTGACGGGTACCGGCGGCGGACTTTGTAACCTCGCAAACACGGTGCATTTACTGATTCTGCACAGCCCGCTCACCGTGACGGAATTTCACAGCCATTCGGACGCGCTCGCGCCCGACCAGGGCGAACGCAAGCCGTTTGCCAACGGCACCTCGGTGTGCTACAACAGCGTGGATTACCGCTTTCGCAACGATACCGACCAGGATTTTCAGCTCTGCATCTGGTGCGACGGTGACAATCTTTGCGGCGAGCTGCGCAGCGAAACGGAGCTGCCGTACACCTTTGAGCTGCTGGAGGAAAATCATCATTTTCACCGGGAGGGCGAAAAGTTTTACCGCATTTCGCAGATATATAAGCTGACGCGCGACAGAGCGACGGGCGAGGTGCTCGATAAAACCCTTGTGCTGGATAATCATTCGGAGGTTCTGTTTGATTACTCCCTCATCCCGCCGGATTTAATCAAATAAAAAATGCTCGGAAAATCCGAGCATTTTTATTTTGGTATTTCAATTATTTACTTGCTTCTTCAACCGCAACATAAAGTATCGTATTTGCGCCGTTTGTAGTTGTTGTGTGTAGGAATAGTATAGGAGTTAACGAAGCTCTCGAGCAATTACAAGCCACTCCAGACACCAATTGTCAACTTTCTAAAATACATGTTGATATTTTAGCGTAATTATGCTAAAATAATAACGAGGTGATAATATGAACAATGCAATTAGACCGGTTTCTGATTTGAGAAACAATTTTGCAGATATCTCTAAAGTCGTTCACGAAACAGGGAAGCCGGTGTTCCTTACTAAAAACGGTTTTGGCGATATGGTTGTGCTCAGTATGGAGGCATATGAGAATTTGCAACTTGAAAGTGAAATTTATATTAAACTGAGAGAAGCAGAAAAGGAAGCAAAACTCACTGACAAAAGATTTTCAGCCAAGGAAGTTATAAACGAGCTTAAAGGTGCAATCAATGTATAGTTTAGAATTTTTACCGATTGCAAAAAATGATATGCTTGAAATCATTAAATATATATCGGAAGAATTAGAAAGCCCCGTTGCAGCAAATAATCTTGCGGTTGATTTTATAAACGCTGCCGAGAGAATTTGTGAGTTTCCTTATGCAAATAAGGTGTATACTCCTATAAAACCTTTGGAGTATGAATACAGACGAATTATTGTAAAAAACCATTTGATGTTTTATACAGTAGATGAACAAAATAAAATGGTTACTATTATGCGTGTTATCTATGCACGGCGTGATATTGAGAACCAACTGTAAATAAAAATGACTATCTCATTAATTTGAGATAGTCATTTGTTATTGTGTAGGAATGTCAGTGTAGGAGTAATGTAGGATTAGTGTAGGAGTGAGCAACATTTCTGTGCGTTCCTACACATCTACAAGCCACTAACTACGCCGTTTTCTTACTTCTGGCTTTCTTCAACTGCAACGGCGCAGGCTACGGTAGCGCCTACCATCGGGTTGTTACCCATACCGATTAAGCCCATCATCTCTACGTGAGCGGGTACGGAGGAGGAGCCGGCGAACTGAGCGTCGGAGTGCATTCTGCCCATCGTGTCGGTCATACCGTAGGAAGCCGGACCTGCCGCCATATTATCGGGGTGCAGGGTTCTGCCGGTGCCGCCGCCGGAAGCAACGGAGAAGTACTTCTTACCTCTCTCCACGCATTCCTTCTTATAGGTGCCGGCTACAGGGTGCTGGAATCTTGTCGGGTTGGTGGAGTTACCGGTGATGGAAACGTCAACGCCTTCCTTCCACATAATGGCAACGCCTTCCGTAACGTCGTTGGCGCCGTAGCAGTTTACCTTAGCGCGCAGACCGTCGGAATATGCCTTGCGGAACACTTCCTTGACCTCGCCGGTGTAATAATCCATCTCGGTTTCCACATAGGTGAAGCCGTTTACTCTGGCGATAATCTGGGCAGCGTCCTTGCCGAGACCGTTGAGGATAACGCGCAGCGGCTGCTTTCTAACCTTGTTCGCCTTCTCGGCGATACCGATAGCGCCCTCTGCGGCAGCAAAGGATTCGTGACCTGCTAAGAAAGCAAAGCACTCGGTTTCGTCCTCAAGCAGCATTTTTCCGAGATTACCGTGGCCGAGACCAACCTTTCTCTGGTCAGCAACGGAGCCGGGAATACAGAATGCCTGTAAGCCCTCGCCGATGGCGGCAGCGGCGTCAGCCGCTCTGGTGCAGCCCTTCTTCAGCGCGATCGCGCAGCCGACGGTGTATGCCCACTTTGCATTTTCAAAGCAGATAGGCTGAATACCCTCGGTGATTTTATACGGGTCAAAGCCCTTTTCCAGGCAGATTTCTCTGCACTCTTCGATTGACTTGATGTCGTACTGAGCGAGAACAGCAAGGATTTGCTTTTCTCTTCTTTCATATGATTCAAATAAAGCCATGGTAAAATCCTCCTGTTCTTATTCTTTTCTCGGGTCAATTACTTTGACTGCGTCAGCCACACGGCCGTACTGGCCCTGTGCCTTTTCAAAGGCGGTGTTCGCGTCGTCGCCGGCTTTGATGAAGTCCATCATCTTGCCGAAGTTCACGAACTTGTAGCCGATGATTTCGTCATCCTCGTTCAGAGCGATACCGGTGATATAGCCGTCGGTCATTTCCAGATAACGCGGGCCCTTTGCCAGCGTACCGTACAGGGTACCGACCTGGGAACGCAGGCCCTTGCCGAGGTCCTCAAGACCGGCGCCGATGACAAGACCGTCCTCGGAGAATGCGGATTGTGAACGACCGTAAACAATCTGTAAAAACAGCTCTCTCATCGCTGTGTTGATAGCGTCGCAGACGAGGTCGGTGTTCAGCGCTTCCAGAATCGTTCTGCCGGGGAGAATTTCAGACGCCATAGCCGCAGAATGGGTCATACCGGAGCAGCCGATTGTTTCAACCAATGCTTCCTGAATAATGCCTTCCTTAACATTGAGGGTGAGCTTGCAGCAGCCCTGCTGCGGAGCGCACCAGCCGATGCCGTGCGTAAAGCCGGAAATATCGCTGATTTCCTTTGCCTTAACCCACTTTGCTTCCTCCGGAATCGGAGCTGCACCGTGCGCCACGCCCTGTGCCACGGGACACATCATTTCAACTTCGTGTGAATAAACCATATTGATTACTCCTTCCAAGTAATTTGATATATTTTTCATTTATACCGCATTTATTATAACTATTTTGTGCCTGACATTCAAGTATTAATTTGACAAATGTTATGATTAATTATATAATGAGTGCAAGGAGAGATGAAAATGAAAAAGCTGAAGAGTAAAGATGCACGGCTGTGTATCCTTACCATGGTTATTGCAGCCGGTTCCTATGCAGCGGAAAAGCTGATTGAGATTTATATTCACCCGTCATTTAAGCTGGGTATTATTCTTGCCCTGATTTCCTTATGCCTGATGGCGGCTGTCATCGCCATTCTGGCAAAAACAAAGGATGCGTTCTTCTCACTGCTGGCAGGGCTGTTCGGTTATAAAATGATGCCGGTTCCTATCCTGTTTTTAGGCAATGTCAGCCAGGACGCCAATATGATTTATTATCTGGTGAAGCAGGCTTCCGTTATCGTGTTTGCCGCGCTGATTTACCGCGCCTACTGCCTGCAGGAAAAGCCGCGTGCGATTAAGCCGCTGCCGCTGCTGGCGCTGATGGCGGCAACACCGTTCTTTACGCAGATTGGCGGCACGCTGACCGGTTATTTTGACGCGAAAACCGGCAGTATGCTGTTCGGCTATCTGTCGCAGTATGCGTGCTATGCGCTGGCGGCTGTGGTGATTCTTGCCGTGGCATATGTCAGCGGCTATGAATCTATGCGCTTTACAGCGTATTTTGAGTATGTGGCGCTCGGCATCAACTTCCTGCGCGTGGCGGGAAAAATCCTCATCAAGCTGATTTATCAGGTGCACATCAGCAAGAGCCTGTATATCTGGCTGGTGCTGTATGCCGTGCTGGCGGCGTGCTTCTTCATCGCCAAGGACGCCAAGCGCAAAAACGTCGGAGGAGAAATTGTCATATCATGATTTAACGGGGCTGACAGAGAGTTTCTGTCAGTCCCGTTTTCTGTTTTTATGTTGCAAACAGCGGCAAATCGTCCTCATCCGGCAGGTTGAGCAGGTAGGTGATAGCCCACAGTACCTCCTCCTGCGGTGAGGTGCCGCCTGTTAAATCCACCTGTCTGAGCCGTTCTTCATCGCTCATCGTATCACCTCGGCTGTTGTTGATACCAAAAATGTAACACGGTGAAGGAAATCTGTAAATAGAACAAAGGTTTTATGTCCTAATATCGGTACAGCAAAAATTTTTTCTTGACCGTTAATTGTAAAAGTAAATGCAACTTTAAGGGGTAAGATTAAGAGAAAAAGTTG
>CALGGQ010000271.1 GCA_937915775.1 uncultured Clostridia bacterium
CGTGGAGCCGCCGTTCCTCTGCTTAGTCGTCAGTGGCGGTCATTCGCACATTGTCGCCGTGAAATCGTATACGGAAATTGAGGTTATCGGCAGAACGCGCGACGACGCTGCCGGTGAAGCGCTGGATAAAGCAGGGCGTACGATGCACCTGCCGTATCCCGGCGGCGTGAGTATTGATAAGATAGCGCCGCAGGGCGATGAAAACGCTTATGCTTTTCCGCACCCGAAGGTCAGCACCTCGGTATACGATTACTCGTTCAGCGGGCTGAAAACAAAGGTGATTAACACCCTGCATAACGCCGAGCAGAAAGGAGAGAAAATCCGCATCCCCGACCTTGCCGCCTCATTTCAGAAAGCGGTGGTGGACTGCCTGCTCTCTAATTTAGAGTTTGCCGCAAAGGATTTCGGTTACCGCAAAATCGTGCTTGCCGGCGGCGTTTCCGCCAATTCCAAGCTGCGCGCCGAAGCGGAAAAAATGTGCCGCAAAAACTGCTGGGAGCTGCATATCCCCGCATTGAAATACTGCGGCGACAACGCCGTGATGATTGCCTCTCAGGGCTATTATGAATACAAAAACGGCACCGTTGCCGATGAACGCTTAAATGCGTATGCAACGATGCCGATTGACGATATTACCTTTTAGTTACTGCGCGTTCTGCGCCTTGTCAATGATGTAATAAAGCGGATTATACGGGTCATCCATCATCCTCGGGCTGTCATTTAGCTCGAGGATTTGATTATTCTCATTATAGCGCTCCCAATACGGCAGGTTACCGCCGTTCGGGTCGCCGGTGGTAACAAAGTTCACCCAGTAATCCATCATTGTTTCGCTGAGCGCGTAGTCGCTCTTATCGTACAGCCATGCGTGACGGTCAAGATTGCCGTAAGCATAAGGCATTTCGCCGCCGTGGTTGGCACGCAGGGAACGGTTATCCTTGTTGAAATAATAGAAGAATACAGGCTTGCCCTGCGCCGCCACATAATCTGACCATTTCTTGTGGCTGTAGCCGAACCATGTGCCGCCGAGCACATAATCGTACGTTCCCTTGGCTTCGCCGCCCATTTCCACGATATAGGAATAGTCTAAATCACGGGCATAGAACGGCAGAATTTCCTCCACCTCGTAGGCGTAGAGACCGAACATTCTCATCAGCGTTTCGTGATAGGTGTCACGGTCTACCTTCTGGAACAGGCTGAACACATTTGCCTCGTGTGAATTATAGCCGTTCAGCAGCGCCTGCTCGTTGTTATTGCCCTTTTCATAGGTAAGGTAAGGCTGCTCCGTAATAGCGTAGCCGTCCACGGTCATTGCGCTGTTGCCCGCCTTGGTCTGCACGAGTTTTTCGGCAGGAATGCTGCGCAGGTCAGTGATATTCTCAGCGCCGAATTCCTGCTTCGTCTGCTTGCAGCTTTCCAGCGCTTCCTCCAATGTGCGGAAGGTGTGGTATGGATTTTTCGGCGTGATGCCGCTGCTTTCGCCAATCGCATAGCGGAAGAGCCCTTTGGCAAGCGGCGAAACGCACAGCGCGTTGACGCTGGAGGAACCGGCGGATTCACCGGCGATGGTGACTTTACCGGCGTCGCCTCCAAAGTAACCGATATTTTTCTGCACCCATTTCAGCGCCTGAATCTGGTCAAGCAGTCCGTAGTTGCCTGTGGTGCCGCTTTCGGATTCGGCTGCCAGCTCCTCGTCCGCCATATAGCCGAACACACCGAGCCGGTAGGCAAAGTTCACTACGATGATGCCTTTTTTGGCCAGACTTTCGCCGCGGTATTCGCTGAAAGACGGCTGACCGGAGGTCAGGTAACCGCCGTGAATGAACACCAGCACCGGCGCGTCCTTTATATCACCGGCGGGCTTCCAGATATTCAGATAAAGCGAATCCTCGCTCACTGCCTCGCGGTAATTATCCGTGAGGCTGATTTTGTAATTATTGTAGCCGACAATGGCTGTCAGCGAATTCATCAGCTCGGAATTGCGGCTCTGCATTGACATCGGCGCAAAGGCGTCGCACGCCAAAACGCCGTCCCATTTCTCAGGCTCCTGCGGCTCCTTCCAGCGCAGCTCACCAACGGGCGGCTTGGCGTACGGAATACCGGCGTAAACCTCCACGCTTTTATCCTCGTTATATACACCGGTGAGGTCGCCCTCCGTTACGCTGACAACGTCTGTCACTGCAGGATTTTTGTTATCCACCGCCGGTACGCGCTGATACGGCGGCTGCGAAATCAGAAAGCTGACGGCAATGCACACAAAGAAGCCGCACCACGCCAGCAGGCGAATGCCGAGCTTCTTCCTTTTGATAACCTTGATTTCCAGAAGGATGTAGCTGACAAACAGCGTCAGCGCCAGCGCCCAGCCGAGCAGTGTATTTTTTGACAGCTCCAGTACCGCAAAGAAGATAACGCCGAACAGCGCCAGCACAATCCAGAACCCGATGCGCACACGGTCTTTTTTCCGTTTCATATCCTCACCTCATTTTCCTCATAGCTTCATTATAACGGGGAACAGAGATAATTACAAGGTTAACATAATTGATAAAAATTTAACAATCTTGACGTTCCATTCTGTAACATTTTAATGAATTCACCTGATAAGTATTGAAATTTGCGGCAAATTTGGTATAATTACACTGACAAACAAGAAACTTTTGTTAGTTTTTTGAGCGACCAACATTTATGAAAAGGAGATTTCATATGGAAACTAATTTCACGAAAAACCCTACCCTCCTTGCCTGGCTGGATGAGAAGATTGACTTTTTAAAGCCGGCAGAGATTGTCTGGATTGACGGCTCCAAGGAGCAGATTGACGCGCTGAAAGCAGAAGCAGTTGCCACCGGCGAGATGGTAAAGCTCAATGAAGAGCTGCTGCCTGACTGCTATCTTCACAGAACCGCTGTGAACGACGTTGCCCGTGTAGAAGCCAGAACGCTTATCTGCACCTCGAAGGAAGAGGATGCAGGCCCGACCAACCACTGGATGGACCCCGCCGAGTGCCACGCAATGCTGGATGAAATTGCCAAGGGCTCCTATGCCGGCAGAACGATGTATATTATTCCGTATTCCATGGGTCCCGTCGGCTCCAAGTTCTCCAAAATCGGTATTGAGATTACGGACTCCATTTATGTTGTTCTCAATATGAATATTATGACCAGAGTCGGCAAGGCAGTGCTTGACTGCCTCGGCGAATCCGATGACTGGGTACGCGGTATGCACTGCAAGTGCAACGTTGACCCCGAAAAGAGATGGATTGTGCAGTTCCCTGAGGAGAACTCCATCGTTTCCGTCAACTCCGCATACGGCGGCAACGTGCTGCTCGGCAAAAAGTGCTTTGCGCTGCGTATCGCTTCCTACCTCGGTAAGAACGAGGGCTGGCAGGCAGAGCATATGCTCATTCTCGGCTTAACCAAGCCGGGCGAAGAAACCAAGTATATCTGCGCGGCATTCCCGTCTGCCTGCGGCAAGACCAATCTGGCAATGCTGATTCCGCCGGAGGGCTATCTCCGCAAGGGCTATAAGATTGAATGCGTCGGCGACGATATTTCCTGGATCCGCAAGGGCGCAGACGGCAGACTGTATGCCATTAACCCCGAAAACGGCTTCTTCGGCGTAGCGCCGGGTACCAATGAAAAGTCTAACCCGAACGCACTGGCTGCCACCAAGAAGGGCACCATCTTCACCAACGTATGCCATAATCTTGAGAACAATACAGTTTGGTGGGAAGGTCTTGACAAGAACCCGCCGACACACTGCATCAACTGGAAGGGCGAGGAAATCAACGGCACCTCCGATGAGCCGCTTGCTAACCCGAACTCCCGTTTCACCGCTCCCGCTGTCAATTGTCCGTGCCTGAGCGACCAGTTTGAAAATCCGGACGGCGTGCCGATTTCTGCGTTCGTATTCGGCGGCAGACGCGCCAAGCTCACCCCGCTGGTTTATCAGTCAAAGAGCTGGAACAACGGCGTATTTGTAGGCTCCATTATGGGCTCTGAAACCACGGCGGCTGCTACTGGCGCTGTCGGCGTTGTCAGACGTGACCCGATGGCGATGCTCCCGTTCTGCGGCTACAATATGGGCGATTACTGGAAGCACTGGATTGAAATCGGCGAAACCCTTGACCCCGCAAAGGCTCCCAAGATTTTCAACGTTAACTGGTTCCGTAAGGACGACGAAGGCAACTTCCTGTGGCCGGGCTTTGGCGATAACCTCAGAGTTCTTGACTGGATTATCGACCGCTGCGAAGGTAAGGTTGACGCGCAGGAGACCGCTATCGGTTATCTGCCGTATGCCAAGGATATCAACCTCGAAGGTCTGGATATGACCGAGGCTGACCTTGACAGAATTCTCGACGTGGATAAGGCTGCGTGGGAAGAAGAGCTCAAGGGCGTTGACGAGCTGTATGCGAAGTTCGGCGATAAGCTGCCGACCGAGCTTGCCGATGAGCTGGCTTCCGTTAAGGCTGCGCTGAAATAAGAAAAACAATAGAATGGATGAAAGGTGACTGCAGTTGTGCAGTCACCTCAGTCTGTCGAAAAAGTCTATCCGAAAGGATAGGCTTTTTTGGGTGGATATG
>CALGGQ010000272.1 GCA_937915775.1 uncultured Clostridia bacterium
TGTTGTTGGCCAGATCGCCAAAGCCGTAGCCGATATTGAAGCCGAACGGCACGCCGTCCACCTGACCGGAGCCCGAGCCCCAGTACCAGTAATTATCGTACGTCCAGACGCCGCGTCCCCAGTCAAGCCCGCCGAAATCAACAGCGGGGTTCAGCTCATAGGTTTTGCCGTCATATTCCACCTTACCGGAAGCGCGCATCGGGTTAATTTTCTGATTGTAATAGAAAGCGTGCTCATCCTCATCCCACGGGGTGGCGATGACCATGGATTCTTCCGGCTCATCGCTGAGCAGAATATTGCAGCGGATACCCTTGCCGCCGTCAAAGGACGGGTATTCCATGCGCAGCACCCTGCCCTTTTCAGTATGCAGGAATTCGATAGCGAGCTTTTTATTGCGGAATTTGACGTCGCCCGTCTGCGTGGTGGAGGGCATATGGAATTTGCCCATCGGGAACGGAAGGATGATGGAATCCGTCCTTTCGCGCGCCTCGGCAAGGTTGATAAAGCTGACGCTGTTCATGCCGAGATAGCCGAGGTCGGACACCGTCATGCAGATGGCAAACTGATGCTCGTTGCTCATCACATAGTAGTAATCCCATTCCTTGATACGGGTTTTGCGCTTTTTGATATCGTTTCTGTCATAAATCTGCACATATTTTCTGCTCCAGCCGGGCTCAACGAGCTTACCGTCCTTCAGCAATCGGTGCGCTTCGGTTACTTCGTGATTTCTCATCATATCCATCCTTTCTGAAAATAAATAACAGGGGTAGTTTTCTACCCCTATTATCTCACAACCCTATTCTTTTTTCAATAGATTAAATAAAATATTCCACTGTATCCTCTGCCGTGATTTTGGTGTCCTCATTAAAGATGAGCACCGCCTCACGATTTTCCGTTCCTGCAAAGGCATACAGGCTTTCTTTCGTACTGTTAAAATACCGCGCCGGAATAATTCTGTTGTGGCTGAACGGCTTATCGGTAACAAGCGCGATATCCTCCTGCTCAAACGGCTCCGTCTGATAATACGGGTCAAAGGCATAGATGTTTTCGCCGTCAATACCGGTCATCAGAATATAATGCCATTCATCGGTAAAGAGGCGCACCACCGCCACACCGCCGCGCTGCAGCGCATCGTTTACGGAGCTTGACGAGCCAAGATAAACCATCTCGCCGCTGAGATACCGGGACGAGATGGGCAGAATACCCACCTTGCCGAAGTTATCCAGCCAGTTTGAGAGGAACATCATCGCGGAGGCGGAAGTACCGAGCTTACCCGCGGTGCCGTCAAGCCCGTGGCAGTCAAGGCAGTACAGCATCACATTTCTGAGTATTTCGGGCGGAATCTGCTCACGCTCAAAAAGAAAGCTCATCGCATTGAGCACCGAGGTCGGCCCGCAATCGTATTCGGAAAGCTGATAGTGCAAAGGGGTTTTCATCTTCGGTTAATCCTTCGTCAGCATTAAATTCAGCGCCATTTCCGCCGCTGCCGTCAAGCCGTCGACAGAGGTGTATTCCTTCACGGAATGGCAGTCGTTCATCGCGGTAGCAACGACGATACCGCTTACACCGTGCTGCGCCAGCACATTGTTATCCGAGCCGCCGAAGGTCGGATACGTATCGCCGCTGAGCCCCATAGCGGCGCAACACGCCTTAAAGCGCTGTACCACTTTGGTATCATCGGGTGTGGAGAAAGCGGAAACAGCCACTTCATGCGTTTCCTCCACCGTAGCGCCGATTTCTTCAGCGCAGGTGCGGCAGATGGTCAGCACCTCATTCAGCTTTTCCTCCACCTTATCGGGATTAAAGCAGCGGATTTCGCCCGTAATCTGACATAAATCCGGCACCACATTGGTCGCCTTACCGCCGCTGATAATGCCGACATTCGCCGTCACGCCTTCCTCAATATTGCCGCAGGGTATGAGGGTAACAGCCTTAGCGGCAGCCTTGATGGCGTGAACACCGTTTGCCGCGTCAAAGCCGGCGTGCGCCGCCTTGCCGTGGAACTTCACCTTGTACGTCAGAATGGTCGGCGCAGAGGAGGCAGCCGTGCCGACGTCGCCGTCCATATCAAACACATACGCCTGCTTTGCCTGCAGCTTATCGTAATCAAAATAGGTAATACCGCCGCAGTGGCTCTCCTCACAAACGGAGAAAATAATCTCCAGCGGGCGGTGGGAAAGACCCTGCTCCTTTATCTGCGTCAAGCCCTCCAGAATGGCGACCACACCGGCTAAGTCGTCCGAGCCGAGCACGGTGGTGCCGTCGGAGGTAATCGTGCCGTCCTCATGGATAATCGCCTGCTTGCCGTGAGAGGGCTCTACCGTATCCATATGGGAAGAAAAGAGCAGCGGCTCGGCGTCGATATCACCGTCCACATAGGCATAAAGATTGCCCGTTGTACCATTAATGCTCTCCCCTGCGTTATCCTCCGTGGCTTCAATCCCAAGCGAAGCAAGGTAGTTTTTGAGCCATTCACAGACAAGGCGTTCATCAAGCGACGGGCTGTCAAGCGCTACAAGCGCCTTGAAGTTTTCCAGAATTCTTTGTGTGTTAACCATCGTTTTTCTCCTTAAATAACATAGTCGTAGGAATATCTTGCCTGCTGCTCATCGAGCATATCCTGCAGCGTGACGGAGTCAAGATACTCGTTAATCACCTTGTAAAGCCCTTTCCAGATAGGCAGCGTCGCGCAGCTATCCGCACGGTTGCACTGCATTCCGTCGCCTTCAATACACGCCACGGGAGAAAGCCCGCCTTCAGTAATGCGCAGAATATCCCCCACCGAATAATCCTTGGCAGGTCTTGCCAGACGGTAGCCGCCCTGGTAACCGCGGTTCGTCTGCAGAATATCGGGACGGTTCAGCAGCGCTACAATCTGCTCCAGATACTTTTTGGAAATCTCCTGACGGTTGGCAATGTCCTTGAGTGAAACAAAGCCGTCCTCCTGATGCTCAGCCAAATCAAGTAGCATCCGCAGCGCATATCTTCCCTTAGTTGAAATCTTCATATTCATCATCCTTATTCACGTTATGAGGATAATATACCACTATTTTGGTAGGTTTTCAAGAGTATTCGAAAAAAAGCGTAAAAAAATAAGGGGAGAAGCTCTCCCCTTACATCGATTGATTAGTCAATTTTCGGCAGCTTGGCAGCATAGGCGGCAAGCTCTTCATCCGTCGGAATATAGTCTTCCATCTTGCCGTCGTGGAACTTTTCATAGGCAACCATATCGAAGTAGCCGGTACCGGTCAGACCGAATACGATGGTCTTTTCCTCGCCGGTTTCCTTGCACTTGAGCGCTTCGTCGATAGCAACGCGAATGGCGTGTGAGCTTTCCGGTGCGGGAAGGATGCCTTCCACTCTTGCAAACTGCTCGGCAGCCTCAAATACCTTTGTCTGCTCAACCGATACAGCTTCCATCAGACCATCGTCATACAGCTGTGAGAGAACCGGG
>CALGGQ010000273.1 GCA_937915775.1 uncultured Clostridia bacterium
CTTTAGCACTTTAGTACTTTAAACTTTAACACTTTAAAGTTTTTATGTGTTACAGTGTACCACCGATTTTGCCCTTTGTCAATAGAAAAACATAAAAAAATACGGCAAGGGGCACCTTGCCGTAAAAATTAATATCATTATTTTCTCTTAATCACATCAATCATGATTTTTTCTACCTCAGCGCGGTTCATATCCGGCGTCATCTGCATAATGATGTCGGCACAGCCGCCGATGAGGAAGGTGATTTTAGCAACCTCGTGGTAATTATCCTTGAGGTTCAGATTGTTTTCCTTACAGATTTCCGCCACGAATTTTTCTTTTACCGATTTAATGGCGGCGTCATAAATCACGCTGTTCTTAAAGCGCTCCACATAGATGATGTTCTGCTCGGTGGCATCCAGAATTTTGGCAATGGTTGCCTCCGGCGCAACGGACATTTCCTCGTATTTGATGCCCTTGCCGAATTCGAGTATCCTTTCAAAGAAGAAATCAAAGCATTTCTGAAAACAGTCATTAATGCTTTTGTAGTGGAGATAAAAGGTGCTTTTGTTGATACCCGCTCTTTCGCAAAGCTCAACAACCGTAATCTTGTCGAGGTCTTTTTCTGTCGCCAAATCAAATACCGCATTAAAGATGGCGTGCCGTGTCCGGATAATTCTTTTATCCATATTCCTACCTCCTATGTGCTTGTTTTTTTAAGATGTATTATTAATACCACAAAATTGTAAATCTGTCAATCCTTTTTGTATATTTTTTCAGTGAGAATGAATATTTATAAACATATCTGAATAAAAATTCGAAATTCTTTGTATTGTAATGAAAAACATCTTATTGTATAATAGAAATGTATAAAATATGGGGAGGTTATCACAATGGATAATACTTGCTGGCTGAACGGAAAAACAGCGATTGTAACGGGTGCGTCCGGCGGAATGGGCGCAGGCATTGCCGCAACGCTGATTAAAAAACACGGTTGCACGGTCATCGGCGTTGCCAGAAGCGAGCCGAAAATGCTGAAGTTCATTGAGGAGCTCGGCGAGGAATACCGCAACCTCAGCCAGAACGAGAAGATGATGATGAAGAGCAAGGTGCTCTCCACCATCATCTTCTCGTTCTGGCTGAGGT